>NZ_JBNLYE010000076.1:0-16909 GCF_050172095.1 Bacillus sp. GMs2/2 | reverse complement strand
ATTCTTTGAAAGAGTAAGAATGATTAGTGTAACTAATAATCAGTGGAGATTACCCCACTGATTAAAGTTTCACCTTATTTCAAAAATGAAAGTTTACGAATGATAGGGAGACGACTTAACTCTTCTTTTCGAATGAGTTTGAAAGTGAAGAGAAGTACGATATAAACAATTGTTGTTAAAGTGATTTCCCATAATGTTTGTATGCCAAGGGCATGAGAGAAAATAATATATTTATGAAGATAAAAACCGAAGGCACCTGCGATACCGATGGCAAGTCCGCCGAAAATATAGTCTTTTGCGTAAATGGTAAATGTAATCTTTTTTAAAACAGTAGCGTAGTGAAGAAATGTTACTGTTACAATATTTGCTGCAATAGCGAGAGCAACCCCCATCATTTGAAATTCTGGCCTTGATGCTAGTACAAAAATAACGATTAATTTCACGATGGCTCCAATAAATGTATTCATCATTGCAGCTCTTGCTAAGTTTAAAGCTTGCAAAACAGAGGTAAGTGGACTTTGGAAATAATGAAATAAAAAGCAAGGCGCAAGAAGTTGAATGAATGCTGTTGCGCTGTCTGATCCATACATAAGAGTTAAAACAGGAGAAGCGAATACGTATAATATAACGACAGACCATCCGCCAGTAATTAATGAAATTCGAAGTGCTTGTTGTAAACGGTGCTCCACTAATTTATGTTGTCTTTTTGCCATTGCTTCACTAATAGAAGGGACGAGCGCTGTAGAGAGAGCGTATGTAATAAAGGCGGGTAGTGATAGAAGCGGGAATGCATAACCGTTTAATATACCGTATTGCTGGGTTGCAACAGAAGCAGCGACACCAGCAATTGCTAAGCTTTGCATAACGACAATAGGTTCAAAAAAATATGAAACGGAGCCGATTAAACGACTTCCTGTAGTTGGAAGGGCAATATCCATCAGAGAATAAAATGTCCCTTTGCTTTCCTTTACAGTAGTGAAAAATCCAGAGCGTATTGATAAATGTTTTTCTCGCTGAAATAACGTGAGTAAAAATAATAACGATGCAACTTCACCGAGAACAGCTGATAACATAGCGCCGGCTGCAGCGTATTCTATGCCGTAAGGTAAAAATAATTGAATGCATATAGCGATAATGGTAATGCGGACGACTTGTTCTAGAACTTGCGCATAAGCGCTAGGTTTCATGTTTTGTTTCCCTTGAAAATAACCACGCAAAACAGAAGAAACAGCAATAACAGGAACAACGGGCAAAATGGCCATTAATGGATAGTACGTTCTTTCGTCGGTTAATAATGTTTTTGCTAAAATAGGTGTGAGGAACATAATTCCGATTGTTAAAATGATACTAATAACGGATGTAACAGCTAGTGATACGGTTAATATTTTTTTAACTCTTTGTTTATCGTTCACAGCTTCCGCTTCTGCTACAAATTTTGCGATTGCGACAGGAAGACCAATTTGTGTCAATGTAATTGCTAAAATGAATGTAGGAACGGCCATCATATAAAGACCAACGCCTTCTTCTCCCAAAATACGTGCCATTACTATGCGGTTGATAAAGCCGAGTATTTTTGTAATAAAGCCGGCTATCATTAAAATAAATGCGCCTTTTAAAAAGCTTTGTCTCGTCATGTTCTTCTCCTACCTTCTCAAAATCAATGGAATGATTTACAATAATTTATATGCACGTACGAGACAAGAATGACAAGCATTTAAGAGAGTGAAATATGATAGTGCTCTTGAAAGTAGTTATTGCTGTCCATTAGAGCGGGAATAAAAGCGACTTTTCGTGCGAAATAAGAAGGAGATGTTATAGATGTTAGATAGAGAGGCTTTGGTAGAATCATACCGCGGACAGTTACAAGTCGTTTTAGAAAGTAAAGTAGAAGAGTTTCAAATGTTCGGCTACGACAGAGTGACAGCTGATGACATTTGGAAGTTTCTTAAAGTGAAAAAGTGGAAGAAGATAGACAGCGATGTTAGATTGTATGAATTAGTTAATGACGTATTAACAGTAAGTGCTAATGAATATATGACATATTTAACTGTTGAAGCATATCAAGCGCCACTTTGGTCATTTGATGAATATGAAAATAAATAACCGACTGCAATTGGTTTGTTCTTCCTTTTGCAGTATAATGATAGGTATTGATAATCAGGAAATAATTATGTCTAAGATCATATATAAAGGAGGTAGTGAAGAGAGAAAACAAATAATGAAAGTGCAGGTATCGTGAAAACGTACCGGCACAGCTAGTGATGAGCTAGCAAAATTATAGAAAGGAAGTCTACTAACTAGACGTATGCACACGTGTAAAAGTGAATCGTAAGAGATTTATTTAAAGTGTTAGTAGCGGAAAGAGGGTACATATGGCAAAGCGTGGTACGAGAATTGCCGCCTTTTTCCTCATCGTTTTATTAATCGGTGGAGTAATTGGTGCGGCAGGAAAAGACATAGCAAAAGGAATTAGTCTAGGACTAGACCTTCGCGGTGGTTTTGAAATTCTGTATGAAGTAAAACCAGCCAAAAAAGGTGACAAAATCGATCGAGACGTACTTGTAAGTACAGTAGGTGCTCTTGAGAATCGTGTCAATGTTCTCGGTGTAAGTGAGCCGAACATTCAAATCGAAGGGCAAGATCGAATTCGTGTACAGCTTGCTGGTGTACAAGATCAGCAAAAAGCACGTGAAATGTTATCAACACAAGCGAAATTAACATTCCGTGATGTAGATGATAATCTTCTTATGGACGGAACGGATTTAAAAGGTGGCGGAGCGAAGCAAACATTTGATGAGCAAGGCCGTGCGAGCGTAGGTCTTACACTAAAGAGCGCTGAAAAATTCCGTGAAGTAACTGAAAAAATTTCAAAAATGCCACCACCAACGAATTTAATGGTAATTTGGCTTGATTTTGAAGAAGGAAAAGATTCGTACAAAGCAGAATCTGCAAAACCGAATCCGAAGTTCTTATCAGCAGCAACAGTAAACCAAGTATTTAACCAAGCTGAAGTATCTATCGTAGGTGGAAACTTCACAGTTGAAAGTGCGAAACAACTTTCATCTTTATTAAATGCAGGTGCACTTCCTGTTGATTTAAAAGAAATGTATTCAACATCTGTTGGAGCGAAATTTGGTCAACAAGCGTTAGAGCAAACGATTTTCGCTAGTGCGATTGGTATCGCTCTTATTTTCTTATTTATGCTTGTATTCTACCGTTTACCAGGACTTGTAGCGGTTATTATGTTAGGTTTATACATTTTCGTTACATTACTTGTCTTTAACTGGATGCATGCAGTTCTTACGCTGCCGGGTATTGCGGCGCTAGTGCTCGGGGTAGGTATCGCTGTTGATGCGAATATTATTACGTACGAGAGACTGAAAGAAGAGCTGAAAATTGGTAAGTCAATGATGTCAGCATTCCGTGCTGGTAACCATCGTTCATTAGCAACGATTTTAGATGCGAACATTACAACACTTGCAGCAGCTGGTGTGTTATTCGTTTACGGTAATAGTTCCGTAAAAGGGTTCGCAACAAGTTTAATCGTAAGTATTTTAGTCGGTTTCATTACGAACGTATTCGGTACTCGTTTCTTACTAAGTTTACTAGTAAAGAGCCGTTACTTCGATAAAAAACCAGGATACTTTGGTGTGAAGCAAAAGGATATTATTCCATTAACAAAAGGTGTAGTACATCCACCAACGAAATTTGATCGTATTAACTTCGTAAATGTCGGTCATAAATTCCTTATCTTCTCGATTGTAGTTGTAATTGCAGGTGCAATTATCTTGCCAATTTTCAAATTGAATCTTGGTATTGACTTTGCGAGTGGTACACGTATCGACTTGCAATCAAAACAAGCAGTTACTGTGTCTGATGTTCATAAAGATTTTAAAGAGTTGAACATTGATGTGAAGGAAGAAAATATTGTACCGACTGGAGATGACAATAAAGGATTCGCAGTTCGTACATTAGGTGTTCTATCAAAAGATGAAATTGCAAAAACAAAAACATTCTTCCACGATAAATATGGTACAGATCCAAACGTAAGTACAGTTTCACCAACAATCGGGAAAGAAATTGCACGAAATGCATTTATCGCAGTATTAATCGCTTCTGCGGTTATCATTTTATACGTAAGTATTCGATTCCGATTTACGTACGCATTATCTGCAGTACTTGCATTATTACATGACGCATTCGTTATGATTGTTATGTTTAGTATTTTCCAACTAGAGGTAGACTTAACGTTTATCGCTGCAGTACTAACAATCATCGGTTATTCTATTAATGACTCGATTGTTACATTTGATAGAAACCGTGAATTATACAAACAGAAAAAACGAGTGCGCGATATAAAAGATCTAGAAGAAATCGTAAATGCAAGTATTCGCCAAACGCTTGGTCGCTCGATTAACACCGTATTAACAGTGTTATTCCCAGTAATTGCACTGCTTATCTTCGGTAGTGAGTCACTACGTAACTTCTCGTTTGCGTTACTTGTTGGATTAATTGTAGGTACGTACTCTTCTGTTTTCGTTGCCTCTCAAATTTGGTTAATGCTTGAAAACCGTCGTTTGAAAAAGGGAAAAAACAAGAAGAAGGTTGAGAAAGTAGAATCTGAACCGCAAGTATAGAAAAGATGATGTCTCTTTATGAGGCATCTCTTTTTTCGTTTGTGGATACAATAAGATAGCAACTTTTTAACAGAAAGAAGATGGAAGAAAGTGGTGGTGTTATCGCTGTTTTTGTTAAAATAAAAAGATAGGTTAAGAAAAGAAGGGATTTTAATTATGGAAAAAGATGAACGTTTTAAACAGGCCGAGTTTGGTGCTATTGTCGGGATCGTTGGTAATATTATATTAGCGATTGTAAAGGCGGTAATTGGTTATATTGGGAACAGTAAAGCGTTATTAGCGGATGCCGTGCATTCTGCATCAGATGTAATAGGTTCGCTAGCTGTACTTTTTGGACTGCGAGCGGCAAAGCAGCCACCTGATGAGGATCATCCGTATGGTCATGGTAAAGCAGAATCGATTTCAGCGATTATTGTTGCGGTATTATTATTTATTGTGGGACTTGAAATCGCGATTTCGTCTATAAAAGCTTTTTCGCAAGAACTAGAACCGCCGAAAGGAATTACGATATTTGCTGTTGTTCTTTCAATCGTCGTGAAAGAAGGAATGTTTCAATATAAATTCCGATTAGGGAAAAGAGTAAACAGTGATGCAATTATTGCAAATGCATATGAGCACCGTTCGGATGTATTTTCTTCAATTGCAGCTTTAATCGGTATTTGTGCAGCTATAATCGGTGGTAAGTTTGGTATAGACTGGCTCGTATATGCTGATCCGATTGCAGGATTAGTTGTTTCACTTCTTGTTGTAAAAATGGCATGGAGCATTGGAGCGGAAGCAATTCATGCAACGCTTGACCATGTTCTTCATGAGGAGGATGTTATTCCGCTTAGAGAGGCCGTTCTTCAAGTAGATGGTGTGAAAAAAATTGGTTCTTTATATGCACGGGAGCATGGTCATTATGTTATTGTCGATATTAAAGTGTCTGTAGATCCATACATTACCGTAGAAGAAGGACACCGTATTGGAAAACATGTGAAAGAAATACTTATGAAACAAGATAATGTACAAAATGTATTCGTACATATAAATCCGTATTCTCCAAATTAAACATCATTAACATTTTAGTATATAGATATTGCATCGTAGTTTGCATTATATTGTCACCCCTTAATCTGTCTTGTATAATGAACAGGTTAAGGGGTGATTTCGTGTTACAACCGAAGACGCGTTGGAAAGAAAAAGAATATAATGACGAGCGAGTGAGTGAATTAGCAAGTAAATTACAGTTATCGCCACTTGTCGTTTCATTATTCCTCGGTAGAGGACTAGATACAGAAGATAAGATTTTAGATTTTTTAAATACAGAAAATCAAGAATTTCATGATCCATTTTTATTAGAAGGAATGGATAGAACGGTAGAACGTGTAAATAAGGCGATTCAAAATGGAGAGCAAATATTAATATTTGGTGATTACGATGCGGACGGAGTAAGTAGTACGACGGTTTTATATCTTGCTCTTCAAGAATTAGGTGCAGAAGTAGAATTTTACATTCCAAATCGTTTTACAGAAGGGTATGGACCGAACGAAGAAGCATTTCGTTGGGCGCATAGTGCAGGTTTCTCACTGATTATTACTGTCGACACTGGCATCGCAGCAGTACATGAAGCGAATGTAGCGAAAGAGCTTGGAATAGATCTAATTATTACAGATCACCATGAGCCACCGCCAGAATTGCCAGAAGCGCTTGCGATTATACATCCGAAATTAGAAGGTGGCGTATATCCGTTTCACTATTTAGCTGGTGTAGGTGTTGCGTTTAAAGTTGCGCATGCACTATTAGGCCGTGTACCAGAACATTTATTAGAGATTGCAGTAATCGGTACAGTAGCCGATTTAGTATCACTTCATGGTGAAAATAGGTTGCTAGTGAAACGCGGTTTAAAACATATGCGTATGACGAGAAATATTGGTTTGAAGGCATTGTTTAAAGTTGCTAACGTTTCGCAAAGTGAAATTACAGAAGAGAGTATTGGCTTCTCAATTGCCCCTCGTATTAATGCGGTTGGGCGTTTAGAAGATGCTGCGCCGGCTGTACACCTTTTATTATCAGATGATCCAGAGGAAGCGAAAGAGTTGGCCGAAGAAATTGATGAGCTGAACAAACTGCGAAAAGATATTGTAAAGCAAATTACAGAAGAAGCTATCGCTGAAGTTGAAAATAAATTCCCGCCAGAAGAAAATAAAGTATTAGTACTTGCAAAAGAAGGCTGGAACCCAGGGGTAATTGGAATTGTTGCTTCTAAATTAGTTGAACGTTTTTATCGTCCGACGATTGTATTAAGCATCGATCCTATAAAAGAAACAGCAAAAGGCTCAGCACGTAGTATTGCAGGATTTGATTTGTTTGCAAACTTATCAGATTGTAGAGAGTTATTGCCACACTTCGGAGGGCATCCGATGGCAGCGGGAATGACGCTACATATGAATGATGTAGATGAATTACGTCGCCGATTAAATGAACAAGCAGATGCGATTTTAACAGAAGAAGATTTTATTCCAATTACAGCAGTTGATGTTTTTTGCAAAGTAGAGGATGTAACGCTAGCGGCAATTGAAGATATGCAAAAACTAGCCCCGTTTGGTATTGGAAATCCGAAACCACGTATTGCAGTAAAAGATGCAGAGTTAGAAAGCATTCGCGCAATCGGATCAGATGGTTCTCATTTAAAAATGGCTCTTCGTGATGGACAAGCAACACTGGATACAATTGGATTTGGTTTTGGTGCATATGCGAAAGAAATCTCTCCAGTTGCAAAAGTATCTGTAATAGGAGAAGCATCCATCAATGAATGGAATAATTTTAAGAAGCCACAACTAATGGTACAAGATATTGCTGTAGAGGCGTGGCAATTATTTGATTGGCGTAGTATGCGTAATGCAGAAGCAAATTTAGCAGAACTTCCGAAAGAAAAAATAACAATGGTGTATTTTTCTGAAGAGGTATTGAATAAATTTTCTTTAGAGAGCTATAAAGAAAAGCTCATGCATGCTTCCGAAGTAACGCATTTAGATGATCAATATATCGTGTTACTTGATTTACCAAAAGGAACCGATGAATTACGTGAGTTATTTAAGGCAGGATTCCCAGCGCGAATTTATACGCTATTTTATCAAGAGAATAACCACTTATTTAGTACAGTTCCGACGAGAGAACACTTTAAATGGTACTATTCTTTCTTAAGCCAAAAAACACCATTTTCTTTAAGACAATATGGAGAACAACTATGTCGTCATAAAGGTTGGTCAAAAGATACAGTAAATTTTATGACACAGGTGTTTTTTGAGTTAGAATTTGTTACAATAAAAGATGGCGTCATTTTTATGGCAGACAAAAAACAAAAGCGTGATTTAATTGAATCGAACACATATCGTGAGAAAATGAACCACTTACAATTAGAAAAAGAATTGGTTTATAGCACATATCAGCAACTATATACATGGTTTGAAACGATTCGTAATCATAAAGAAGTAGAACAGTTAGGGTAAAGGATTTGTATTTACAAACCTTTTAGATCTGAGGAGGATTCAGAAATATGGATTTCAAGCAACATATCGCAATTGTACCGGATTATCCGAAAGAAGGTATTGTGTTTAAAGACATTACACCTTTAATGAATGACGGTAAAGCATACAAAGCAGCAACAGATGCAATCGTTGAATACGCAAAAGAAAGAGATATCGATGTTGTAGTAGGACCAGAAGCTCGTGGTTTCATTATCGGTTGCCCAGTTTCTTATGCGTTAGAAGTAGGATTTGCGCCAGTTCGTAAATTAGGAAAATTACCACGTGAAGTAATTACAGTTGACTACGGTAAAGAATATGGTAAAGATGTTTTAACAATCCATAAAGATGCAATTAAGCCAGGTCAACGCGTATTAATTACAGATGACCTATTAGCTACAGGTGGAACTATTGAAGCGACAATTAAGCTAGTTGAAGAACTTGGCGGAGTTGTAGCAGGGATTGCATTCTTAGTAGAGCTTACTTACTTAGATGGTCGTAAAATGTTAGATGGTTACGATGTATTAGTATTAGAAAAATACTAATCACTATATAGGTAAAACTACGGTGATAAAAAGTACCCGTGAATCTCTTGGAGAGGAGCGGGTACTTTTGTATAATTGAACAAAAAATCATGGTGAAATGTTAGTAAAATCTTTTCCTTTTCACAATTCACAATCATTGGGTTATAATGATAGAATATAATTTATTCTATTAAATAAAGATAAAGTCAATTTTCAATAAAAGGTGATTCGATGGCAAATGAGCAGGTACTAACAGCTGAACAGGTACTCGAGAAAGCAAGTCAATATTTAGTGGATGAAGATATTGAGCTAGTAGCACGTGCCTATGAATATGCACGCGATGCGCATAGCGAACAATACAGAAAATCGGGTGAACCGTATATTATTCATCCAATTCAAGTTGCAGGTATTTTAGTTGATTTACACATGGATCCAGCTACGGTATCAGCAGGTTTCTTACATGATGTAGTGGAAGATACAGAGATTACGTTAGAAGATATTGAACGGGAATTTAACAAAGAAATTGCTATGCTTGTTGATGGTGTTACGAAGCTTGGGAAGATCAAATATAAATCTCACGAACAACAACAAGCAGAAAACCATCGCAAAATGTTTATTGCAATGGCTCAAGATATTCGAGTTATTTTAATTAAACTAGCTGATCGTCTTCATAACATGCGTACATTGAAACATTTGCCTCAAGAGAAGCAGCGTCGCATAGCGAATGAAACGCTAGAAATCTTTGCACCTTTAGCACATAGACTCGGAATTAGTACTATTAAATGGGAGCTAGAGGATACGTCACTTCGCTATTTAAATCCACAACAATATTATCGTATTGTAAATTTAATGAAGCGTAAACGTGCAGAACGTGAAGAATACTTAGACGAAGTAATGACTGGTATTCGTGAGAAATTAAAAGAAGTTGCAATTCAACCTGAGATCTCTGGAAGACCGAAACATATTTACAGTATTTATCGTAAAATGGCACTGCAAAATAAACAGTTCAATGAAATTTACGATTTATTAGCTGTACGTGTTGTTGTAAATAGTATCAAAGATTGTTATGCAGTGCTTGGAATTATTCATACGTGCTGGAAGCCGATGCCAGGTCGTTTTAAAGATTATATTGCAATGCCAAAAGCAAATCTATATCAATCTCTTCATACGACTGTAATTGGACCGAAAGGTGATCCACTTGAAGTGCAAATTCGTACGAAAGAAATGCACGAAATTGCAGAATTCGGGATCGCGGCACACTGGGCATACAAAGAAGGAAAAACAGCAGAAACAACAGGTACATTAGAGAAGAAACTCACGTGGTTCCGTCAAATATTAGAATGGCAAAATGAAGCTTCTAATGCAGAAGAATTTATGGAGTCATTAAAAATTGATTTATTCTCTGACATGGTATTCGTCTTTACACCGAAAGGCGATGTAATGGAATTACCACTTGGATCGGTTCCAATTGATTTCGCGTATCGTGTCCATTCGGAAATTGGGAATAAAACAATTGGTGCAAAAGTAAACGGGAAAATGGTAACGCTGGATTATAAATTAAAAACCGGTGATATCATTGAAATTTTAACGTCGAAACATTCATATGGCCCAAGTCAAGATTGGGTAAAACTTGCTCAAACATCTCATGCGAAAAATAAAATTCGTCAATTCTTTAAGAAACAACGTAGAGACGAAAATATTGAAAAAGGCCGTGAACTTGTTGAAAAGGAAGTACGTGGTCTAGAGTATGAGATGAAAGAAGTATTAGCGCCTGATAACTTAAAACGCGTCGCTGAGAAATTTAACTTTGCAAATGAAGAAGATATGTTTGCAGCAGTTGGATATAGCGGAATTACAGCTTCGCAAATTGTTACGCGACTAACGGACAAGTTCCGCAAGCAACGCGAAGAAGAAGAAATTGTTGAAGTTAAAGAAGTTCGTAAACCGATGAAAATTCGAAAATGGGATTCTGGTGTAAAGGTAAGCGGTGCTGATAATTTATTAATCCGTTTATCGAAATGCTGTAACCCAGTTCCGGGTGATGATATCGTTGGGTATATTACGAAAGGCCGAGGTGTATCGATTCACCGCCGTGATTGTGTAAATGTTCATACAGAAGAAGCGATAGAACGTTTATTAGAAGTTGAGTGGGAAGGTAGCCCTGAAAAAGAAATAGAGTATAACGTTGATATTGAAATTTCAGGTTACGATCGCCGCGGTTTATTAAATGAAGTACTGCAAGCTGTTACAGAGACGAAAACATACATTTCAGCTGTTTCTGGTAGAAGTGACCGTAATAAGATGGCAACAATTAATATGTCAATCTCGATTCGTAACTTACAACACTTGAAAAAAGTAGTAGAACGCATTAAACGCGTTCCAGAAATTTATGCAGTACGACGCATGATGCATTAATAGGGAGTGTAGAAAGATGAGAGTTGTTTTACAACGATCAAAGAAAGCGTCTGTCACAGTAGACGGTGAGATCGTAGGACAAATTCCGTTCGGTTTAACATTACTAGTTGGCATTACGCACGAAGATACAGAAAAAGATGCAACTTACATTGCGGAAAAAATTGCAAACTTACGTATTTTTGAAGATGAGAGCGGAAAGATGAATCATTCTGTACTTGATGTAGAAGGACAAGTTCTATCTATTTCGCAATTCACATTATACGGAGATTGCCGCAAGGGAAGACGTCCAAACTTTATGGATGCTGCGAAACCTGATTATGCAGAGCGTTTATACGATTTCTTTAATGAAGAAGTTCGTAAACAAGGATTACATGTGGAAACAGGGAAGTTCGGAGCAATGATGGATGTTTCTTTAATCAATGATGGTCCGGTGACCTTAATTGTAGAAAGTAAATAGTGTTGATAAAAAAGAGAGGGTTATATAATCCTCTCTTTTTTATACATTGTTGTATGTTTTGTTCATTTATTTGGAATTAATAGCAGTTTTGGTTATGTATAACTCTTTCATCAATATGGAACAATAAAAAGTAAAACATCCATATTGAATGTGAGGGATATACGTATGCGTATGAATGAAAAAGGGCATTCTGTTACAAATGGTGCAAATCAACTATTTAACGTGAATTTTCATGATTTTATTTCAAAAGAGCAAAACAATACTTCAATGGAGCTTGCTTCCGAGTTTGGGATTTCTCTTCGAGATGTAAAGCGTTTAAAGAAGCAGATTGAACGTTCTTAGAGCACTTGACAATCCTACTTAACAAACGTATAGTAATTTTATATTTACATATGAATATAACCGTTGATAGAGAAGAGTAAATGAGACACACATGGAAAGAGAAGGAATGTCTTAGGCTGAAAACATTTCTACATGATGACTGATTGAATGACACTCTAGAGGTTTCAACTTGAACGGCATATACGCTTAGTAGGGATG
Organism: Bacillus sp. GMs2/2; assembly: GCF_050172095.1. NCBI lineage: Bacteria > Bacillati > Bacillota > Bacilli > Caryophanales > Bacillaceae > Bacillus > Bacillus sp. GMs2/2. The sequence continues at coordinate 4,830 of NZ_JBNLYE010000076.1, read as the reverse complement.
AACGCATATTTAAGCGTTATTAAAAAAGTGGAAGCATAAGTGCTTCAATTAGGGTGGCACCACGGGTATAATACTCTCGTCCCTACTGTTCAAACAGTAGAGGCGGGAGTTTTTTTATTTTTATTAAGATTAAAACAATTTGAGGAGGAACTGAATATGTCTATTCAAATCCCACGCGGAACGCAAGATATTCTTCCAGGCACTGTTGAGTTATGGCAGTATATCGAAGGGCAAGCACGCGAAATTTGCCGTCGTTACAATTATAAAGAAATTCGTACACCAATTTTTGAGCACACTGAGCTATTTTTACGCGGTGTTGGTGATACGACAGATATCGTACAAAAAGAAATGTACTCATTCCAAGATCGTGGAGAGCGTAGCTTAACATTACGTCCAGAAGGTACTGCACCTGTTGTACGTTCTTACGTTGAAAATAAAATGTTTGGTGATGCAACACAACCAACGAAATTATACTATATCGGTCAAATGTTCCGTTATGAAAGACCACAAGCAGGTCGCTATCGTCAATTCGTACAATTCGGTATCGAAGCAATCGGCAGTAATGACCCTGCAATTGATGCAGAAGTAATTGCACTTGCTGTTGAATTTTACCGCGGCATGGGCTTAAAAAATATTAAAGTTGTATTAAACAGTTTAGGTGACGCAGCGAGCCGTCAAGCACACCGTGATGCATTAATCGCACACTTTGAGCCACGTATCGGCGAATTCTGTTCTGACTGTCAATCTCGCTTAGAAAAGAATCCACTTCGAATTTTAGACTGTAAGAAGGACCGTAACCATGAATTAATGGGAACAGCACCATCTATTACAGAATACTTAAACGAAGATTCAGCAATATACTACGACAAAGTTCAAGAACTATTAACGATGATGGATGTTCCGTTTGAAAAAGATCCGAACTTAGTGCGTGGTTTAGACTACTACCAACACACTGTTTTTGAAATTATGAGTGAGGCAGAAGGTTTCGGTGCGATCACTACATTAAGCGGTGGTGGCCGTTATAACGGACTTGTACAAGAAATCGGTGGACCAGAAATGCCAGGTATCGGTTTTGCAATGAGTATTGAACGTTTAATTATGGCGCTAAAAGCTGAAAACATTGAATTACCACTTGAACATAGCATTGATTGTTACGTTGTGGCGCTTGGCGAAAAAGCGAAAGACCATGCTGCAAAAGTTGCGTTCGATCTTCGTAAAGCTGGATTGTCAGTTGAAAAAGATTATTTAGATCGCAAAATGAAAGCACAATTTAAATCAGCAGATCGTCTAAAGGCGAAATTTGTAGCTGTATTAGGAGAAGATGAGCTAGATAAAGGCATCATTAACTTAAAAGATATGGCAACAGGTGAACAAGAAGAAGTAGCGTTAGATGTATTTGCTTCATACGTAGCAGAGAAATTAATATAGGGGGAACTTACAGTGGCTGAAATAACACATGCATGTGGAAAAGTAACAGTAGAAGCTGTTGGACAAACAGTTCAATTAAAAGGTTGGGTACAAAAACGCCGTGACTTAGGTGGATTAATCTTTATCGACTTACGTGACCGTACAGGTATCGTGCAAGTTGTATTTAACCCAGAAACATCAAAAGAAGCGTTAGAAGTAGCAGAAACAATTCGTAGCGAATACGTATTACACGTAGAAGGTACAGTTGTTGAACGTGGTGAAGGCGCAATTAATGACAATATGGCAACTGGTCGTATTGAAGTACAAGCAACAAAAGTAAATGTACTAAATGCAGCGAAAACAACGCCAATCATCATTGCTGATGATACAGATGCATCAGAAGATGTGCGTTTAAAATATCGTTATTTAGACTTACGTCGTCCAGTAATGTTTAACACATTCAAAATGCGTCATGACGTAACGAAAACAATTCGTAACTTCTTAGACACAGAAGAGTTCTTAGAAGTAGAAACACCAATTTTAACGAAAAGCACGCCAGAAGGAGCTCGTGACTATTTAGTGCCAAGTCGTGTGCATGATGGTGAATTCTATGCACTACCGCAGTCACCACAGTTATTTAAACAGCTTCTTATGGTCGGCGGATTTGAGCGTTACTATCAAGTAGCACGTTGTTTCCGTGATGAAGATTTACGTGCGGATCGTCAACCGGAATTCACGCAAATCGATATCGAAGCTTCATTCTTAACACAAGATGAAATTTTAGATATGATGGAGCGTATGATGACGAAAGTTATGAAGGATGCAAAAGGTGTAGAAGTTAGTGCACCATTCCCTCGTATGAAATATGCTGATGCAATGGCTCGCTACGGTTCTGATAAGCCAGATACACGCTTTGAAATGGAACTAACAGACTTATCTGAGTTTGCAGCAGGTTGTGGCTTTAAAGTGTTTACAAGTGCTGTAGAAAGCGGCGGACAAGTAAAAGCAATTAATGCAAAAGGTGCTGCAAGTAAATATTCTCGTAAAGACATCGATGCATTAACTGAATTCGTGAAAGTATACGGTGCAAAAGGTCTAGCTTGGCTTAAAGTTGAAGAAGATGGCTTAAAAGGACCGATTGCGAAATTCTTCAGTGAAGAAGATGCAAATGTGTTAATGAGCACATTAGAGGCTACTGCTGGCGACTTATTACTATTCGTAGCAGATAAGAAGAGCGTTGTTGCAGATAGCTTAGGTGCACTTCGCTTACGTCTAGGTAAAGAGCTTGAGTTAATTGACGAAAGTAAATATAATTTCCTATGGGTAACGGATTGGCCACTTCTTGAGTACGATGAAGATGCAGATCGTTACTTCGCAGCTCACCACCCATTCACAATGCCATTCCGTGAAGACGTTGAGTTACTAGAAACAGCACCAGAAAAAGCACGTGCACAAGCATATGACCTTGTATTAAACGGTTATGAGCTTGGTGGTGGATCACTTCGTATTTACGAGCGTGACGTACAAGAAAAAATGTTCAAAGCACTTGGATTCTCACAAGAAGAAGCGCAAGAGCAATTCGGGTTCTTATTAGAAGCATTCGAATACGGTACACCACCACACGGCGGAATCGCATTAGGTTTAGATCGTCTTGTTATGTTACTTGCAGGCCGTACGAACCTTCGTGATACAATTGCATTCCCAAAAACAGCAAGCGCAAGCTGCTTATTAACAGAAGCTCCAAGCCCAGTTGCAGAAGCACAGCTTGAAGAGTTAAACTTAAAATTAAGCTTAAAAGAAGAGAAGTAAGAATAGGGTCTAGATGGTTATACTATAACCGTCTAGACTTTTTTTGAGAGGTTGTTTAAAAAGTCCGGTTTAGATAACTGTCGCATCTCATCGTTGCTTCGCCAGTCCGGTGCTCGAGTAGTATTTTTCTACACTGCGCTCCTCCTGGCTTCAGCGCCTCGATCTGCTCGGTTCTCTAAATCCTCCTTTTTAAACGTGTATTGAAAGGAAGTTTAAAAAGTCCGGTTCAGATAACTGTCGCATCTCATCGTTGCTTCGCCAGTCCGGTGCTCGAGTAGTATTTCTACACTGCGCTCCTCCTGGCTTCAGCGCCTCGATCTGCTCGGTTCTCTGAATCCTCTTTTTTAAACGTGTATTTAGGAAGAAATGAAATTCTGGTCTATGTTTTCATTTTCGAAATATGTATTTTTAGGAATTCTATAACTTTTTCTATACAAATAGTCGGAAAAACGCTAGAATACATGGTAGACCATTTTTGTAATAGGAGTGTAGAGCTGAATGTTACATCAATTTTCACGTAATGAATTAGCCTTCGGTAAAGAAGGACTTGAAATATTAAAAAATAGTACAGTCGGTATTTTAGGAATTGGCGGCGTAGGCTCTTTTGCAGCTGAAGCGTTAGCACGTTCTGGCGTTGGACGTCTTGTATTAGTTGATAAAGACGTTGTAGATATTACAAACGTAAACCGTCAAATTCACGCTTTAGTATCTACTGTAGGACGTTCAAAAGTAGAATTAATGAAAGAGCGTATCGCAGACATTAACCCAGAGTGTGAAGTAATTGGACTTGAAATGTTTTATACAGATGAAACATATGAAGAGTTCTTTAAGCACGGTTTGGATTTCGTAGTGGATGCATCTGATACGATTACGTTCAAAATTCATTTAATTAAACAATGTTTACGTCGTAAAATTAAAATTATCTCCAGTATGGGTGCAGCAAATAAAATGGACCCAACTCGTTTCCGTATTGCGGACATTTCTAAAACACACACAGATCCGATTGCGAAAGTAATTCGTACGAAGCTTCGTAAAGAGGGTATTAAAAAAGGTGTAAAAGTTGTCTTCTCTGACGAAAACCCAATCGTAATTCGTGAAGAAGTACGTAAAGAAATCGTACCAGACGAAAATGCAAAAATTCGTAAAGCGAAATTACCGCCTTCATCAAATGCATTCGTACCATCTGTGGCAGGCTTAATTATGGCAAGTCACGTTGTACGTGAACGTATTAAAAATGTAGAAGTGAAACGTGTAGGGCAAGAATAAAAGAAAAGCATATATCCATTTTGGATATATGCTTTTTTATATGTATTAAAGAAATATGGATATTTGCATTACTACTAGTTCAAATGTAAGTAACGCTAGTAAGTAATGATCATATTTATCTGATGTATAGGCGGACGTCTTTTTTAAACTGTTAATGGTGAAAAGAGCCAAAGTTAGGACGAGAACACCGAGTGTTATTTTGAAGACTATTAAAGAAATAGTAACCAGCTCCCTTTAAAATTATATGTTTATAATAACATTTTAGTAAAAAATATCTAATCCGTTTTAGGAGTTTCCTTGTATGACAAGGAGGAATGTTATTGTCAATCTTTGTCGTTAAATCGATAT
>NZ_JBNLYE010000075.1:0-17014 GCF_050172095.1 Bacillus sp. GMs2/2 | reverse complement strand
TTCCATAAAGAATCTTCTTTCAAATTATCCCCACCTTCTCGCTTTAAATTTAGTTTTTTAAAATGTAAATAATTCTAAAAATATTACGATGTAACATAATCATAACATAAAAAAGTTTTAAGTAACATAATTTTTTAGAAAAATTGATTCTCGTATATTTTTTGCATATAATTTTCTTATTACGAAAAAAAGGAAGTGTATTATATGGTTGATATCTTTAGCAGATTCCTTGAGGTAACGAATAATATTTTATGGTCATATATTCTTATTGCAATGCTAATCGGCTTCGGTCTTTACTTCTCTTTTAAATTAAAATTTGTCCAAATTACTCATTTCAGTGAGATGGTCAGCTTAATTAGTAAAGGGTTTAATCGAAAAGAAAAAAAGAAAGATAGCATCTCACCATTCCAAGCATTTTGCTTAAGTGCAGCAGCACGTATCGGTATCGGAAACTTAGCTGGTGTAGCATTAGCAATTTCAATGGGTGGACCTGGCGCAATATTTTGGATGTGGTTTATCGCAATTATCGGAGCAGCTACTAGTTTTGTAGAATGTACACTTGCGCAAATTTATAAAGTAAAAGATGGCAGTAGGTTCCGTGGTGGACCAGCATATTACATGGAAAAAGGGTTAAACAAACGCTGGATGGGCGTCTGGTTTTCACTTCTTATTACAGTTGCGTATGGATTAATTTTCAATTCAGTGCAAGCAAATACAGTAACAATAGCGTTTGAAAATGCTTTTGGACTAGAGCGAACAATCGTAGGAGCTCTATTAGCCTTATTAGTTGCAGTTATTATTTTTGGTGGCATTAAGAGCATTTCACGTATTACAGAAATGATTGTTCCGCCAATGGCAATCGTTTATATCGGCGTGGCTATTTTTGTCGTTATTAACAACTTCAGTATGTTACCAAGCATTTTCATGGAAATCTTTAACGGTGCATTCGGTTTAGACCAAGCCATCGCTGGTGGTATTGGAGCAGCAATCAAGTTCGGAATTCAGCGCGGTTTATTCGCTACAGAAGCGGGAATGGGTAGTTCTCCTAATGCAGCCGCAACATCTGATGTATCTCACCCTGTAAAACAAGGGCTTGTTCAAGCGTTAGGCGTTTTCGTAGATACATTCTTAGTATGTACATCAACAGCATTTATCGTATTATGTTCTGGACTTTACAAAGGATCAAATTTAGAAGGTATCGAATTAACACAAAACGCATTAAGTTCACAAATTGGACCGTGGGCAAGCACTTTCTTAGCGATTATTATTTTCCTATTCGCTTTCAGTTCACTTCTAGGAAACTACTATTATGGTGAAACAAATATCGCATTCATTAAAGAAAGTAAAACATGGTTAATGATTTATCGTGTTGCAGTTGTCGGAATGGTATTCTTCGGATCAATCGCTGCTCTTAAAACAGTTTGGAGTTTAGCTGATTTATTCATGGGACTAATGGTATTCACAAACTTAATTGCCATCTCATTCCTTAGCAAATTTGCTTACGCTGCATTAGTAGACTATTTGAAGCAAAAGAAACAAGGAAAAGATCCTGTCTTCGTTGCAAACTCTATCCCTGGCTTAAAGAATACAGAGTGTTGGGATGGGCAAGATGTAGAAGAAAAACAAAAGGCTGTTTAACAAACAAAGGCCCTATTACTTCACCGTAATAGGGCCTTTTATTTACAACAGTTCATAATTTGTTCAAATTAATTCCAGCAAAAGGGTTGATTTATAGAGATTACTAGATTATAATAATTATAAATTAGTAATTGATATCACATAACAACTCAAAAGGAGATTGATCATAATGAACAAACAAGTAATCGAAGTATTAAACAAACAAGTAGCAGACTGGAGCGTTTTATTCACAAAACTTCACAACTTCCATTGGTACGTAAAAGGACCTCAATTCTTCACATTACACGAGAAATTCGAAGAACTTTACACAGAATCAGCTACTCACATCGATGAAATTGCAGAACGTATTTTAGCAATTGGCGGCAAACCAGTAGCAACAATGAAAGAATACTTAGAACTATCTTCTATTCAAGAAGCAGCATACGGAGAAACTGCAGAAGGGATGGTCGAAGCAATCATGAAAGACTACGAAATGATGCTAGTCGAACTGAAAAAAGGCATGGAAATCGCTCAAGACTCTGACGATGAAATGACATCTGACCTACTACTAGGCATCTACACAGAACTAGAAAAACACGCTTGGATGCTACGTGCGTTCTTGAATCAATAATAATTAAAAGCGGAAGCGGCTCGTTCAGAACAGGAGGGTGTTGGAACTCCTGATTACGAGGCGCTTTTTGCCTCGAATGAAGGAGTGAAACAACCGACTGTTCTAGCCGCTGGAGCTGGATATCACTTAAAAGCGGAGGTAGCTTGCTCAGAATGTGAGAGGGATGGAGCTTTTGCCTCGCAGGAAAAAGCGAAGCCACCGAACATTCTAGCTACCGGAGCTGGATATCATTTAAAGCGGAGGCGGCTCGTTCAAAGTCGCTTTTTTCTATAGATTGGTCGCGCATGCTGGTACATGAAATTTATATCAGCGATTTTTCCAATATATCGGCGATTCCCCCCAACATATCAGCGATTTTCCAATTATATCGGCGATTCCCTCCAATATATCAGCGATTTTTCAATTATATCGACTTATCGACAAATCACGACAATATTAACAAACACCTCTCCCCTACTTTTATCAATATATTACAATCTCATCTATGTTAAAATATAGGCAACACCCTTTAGCTTTTCCAAATTCATCATTTACTACTTAAATGACGGGAGTGGTTCAGTTGAAAGACTACTTAATTAGAGCATTTTTTGCGTTAATAACAGTTGGGATTCTCTTACTTATAGCTAATATTTTCAATATACGTGTCGAGGTTAAGGACTATGCTTTCCTCGTTGTCGTAGCAATTGGTGGCGGCTGGGGTGGCTGGTACCTGTATAAAAAACAAAGCAATCAAAATGATAAAGGCATTCCAAAGTAATATGGAATGCCTCTTTTTATTGCCTTCTGTAATAAATAATGAAATTCAGACCACTAATACAACCAATCGCAATAAACATACAAAACGATTGTGAATCTCCACCTAGATTATACTCATCAACGATAAACCCAGACATAAACAACGTTATCGCGGAAACACCGATACATAATACCGAAATAAACCAAAGCGAAAATTCATTAATCAACTCTTTCTTCTGTCTCAAAACAATTAGCATAACAAGAATAGACGCTGCTAAAATACTTTTAAAAACCGGACGTAAATATACGAACTCCTCCATCTATTTCTCCTTTCCCAAAAACATTGCATCTAAAAATTAACATATTTAACCAAATTAAAAACACATGCCATCTTAAATTAAAACGACATGTGTTTCCGTATTTGCTATGATAGTTGCTTCCACTTCGTTCCCAAAACAGGACGCTCATAATTTTGGATTGCATGAATTAGTTTATCTGCTGTCTCTGCTGAAACGATCAATTCTTTATTTGATGGATTCATAAATCCTTCTTCTGCTGCACGTTCAACCATTTGCAAAATTGGTCCATAAAAACCTTTTATGTTTAATAAACCAACCGGCTTATTATGTATACCAATTTGTGACCAACATACAACTTCAAATAGTTCTTCAAACGTTCCGTATCCGCCTGGAAGCGCAATAAAAGCATCTGCAAGCTCTGCCATTTTAGCTTTACGTTCGTGCATCGTCTCTACTTCAATTAATTCTGTTAATCCTGTATGCACAATTTCTCCTCGGAATAGACCGCGCGGCATAACACCTGTTACACGTCCACCTAAACGAAGAACTTCGTTTGCTACTTCTCCCATTAATCCGACACATGAACCACCGTATACGAGCTCATAGTCGTTCTCAACAAACATTTTACCTAACTGAATTGCCTGCTCTTTAAATTCTGGTCTCTCCCCTAAATTAGAACCTGCAAACACACAAATCTTTCTCATCCCTACACCCCGAAACTATATATTGTTATGATACAATGAACATTGTACAACATATTGAGGAGATGAGGAAGAAATGGATATCGTTGCATTTCAAAGATGGGTTGAGGAATTTTACGAAAAACGAAGCTGGTCACAGTATAATGCCTTTATTCGCTTAAATTTCTTAACCGAGGAAGTTGGGGAAGTTTCACGAGTCGTTCGTGCTATTGAAATTGGCCGCGATCGCCCTGATGAAGATGCGAAAACAGAAGAAGAGCTAAAACAAGAACTAAAAGAAGAACTTGGCGATGTACTATCTAACCTTATTATTCTTTCGCAAAAATATGATTTAGACTTACAAGACATTATGGATGCACACGTCACAAAGCTTTCGAAAAGGTTCGAAGTATCTAAATGAGAATATTATCAATTATGGTATAATATTCTTGTCACAATACTAAGGGGGATTTTATGTTATCAAAAAAATTGCACGACGCATTAAATGAACAAATGAACTTTGAATTTTACTCTGCCCATGCTTATATGGCAATGGCTGCTTACTGTACAGCTGAGAGCTATGATGGATTCGCTAACTTTTTCCTTGTACAAGCTGAAGAAGAACGTTTCCATGCAATGAAGCTTTACAACTATATTAATGACCGCGGAGAGCGCGCTATTATTACTGGATTTGATAACCCGAATAACGAATACGAATCTGTATTAAACGCTTTTGAAGTCGCACTTGAGCACGAGCGTGAAGTAACGAAACGTATTTACAACTTATCTGATATCGCTTGGGACGAGCGTGAACATGCAACAATTACATTCTTAAAATGGTTCGTTGACGAACAAGTTGAAGAAGAAGCTTCATTCGATAACATCATTCAAAAATTAAAACGTATTACAAGCGATTCAAACGCACTGTTTATGCTAGATTCTGAATTAGAGAAACGTACATTTACGCCTCCAGCTGAATAATATTTCAATCACCTTAATACATGTATTAAGGTGATTTTTTTGTTTGCTCTCTATCTTAAAATCACCTTAAATTTCCTCATATTTGACATAGTGCCAGCTATAAAATGGTATTATTTTCAATATAAAAACGAATATACGAGGAGAGGAAAAATGAATCAACGTGTAGAAGCTGTTGATGCAATTCGTGGTTTCGCTTTGTTTGGCATTTTACTAGTCAATATGACATTAATTCAATTCGGGTTCTTCACCAGTGAAAAACCAACTTATCTATTCGGCGATCTTGATAAAGGCGCTAATTGGTTTATTCAATTCTTCGGCACACATAACTTTATATCCCTATTTTCTTTTCTATTTGGGCTTAGCATTATTTTGTTACAAAAAAGTATTATCGCAAAAGGAAAAAAATTCTTCCCCACATACATAAGACGTATTATCATTCTTTTACTACTAGGCTACATTCACGGCACTTTTGTTTGGGAGGGCGATATTTTATTTGCATACGGAATAATCGGGATTTTCTTAATGATGTTCATCAATCGAAAACCGAAAACTTTGCTCATTTGGGCGATTATTCTACTCGCACTTATTACACTTATGTCTTATCAAACTGATCCATCTACAAATACAGATGATTTTGCACCTTATACTGAAAAAGAACATAAAGTCCATCAAACTGGAAGCTATATGGATCACGTCAACTTTAGATTGACTGAAAATCCTTTTGATTACATGGGAATTAACGGTGCATTCGGATTATTTTTCATATCAGTTTTCGCAATAATTTTTATGTCTCCACTGTTCCTACTCGGAATGTATGTAGGGAAAAAAGGCTGGCTATTTGAGGTCAGTAAACATATACCTGCTGTCAAAAAAATATGGTTTGCCACCGGTCTCTTCTCTTTTACAATTAAAATCTTAGCTATGTTCGTAAAGCACCCGCTTTTAATTATGCTACAAGATGGCCTTACACCAGTAACTATGACCTTCTTTTACGGAAGCACAATCATTTTATTATTCCATTACAAAAAAGCAACCCGTCTACTAACATACATGGCGAACATGGGGAAAATGTCCGTTAGTAATTACTTAGCGCAATCTATTATCGCAACAACCATTTTTTACGCATATGGATTTGGCTTATACGGGAAAATTGGCTATTTCTTTGGTATTCTTTTAACCATCGGAATTTATACGATTCAATTATTCGTTAGCACCTATTGGCTCCAAAAATACCGAATGGGGCCAGTGGAATATGCGTGGAGACTAGGAACTTATTTAGAGAAACCACGTTTTAAAAGAGACTTGGATAAAGCAAGTTAAACAAAAAAGCAATGAGCCTACGCTCATTGCTTTTCTTAATTTATTAAAGCATAACCCCAACGATAATCGCTGATAATATACTTACTAACGTTGCACCGTATACAAGTTTTAAACCGAATGATGATACAACGTTTGCTTGTTTGCCATCGATACTCTTCGTTGCACCTGCGATAATTCCGATAGATGAGAAGTTCGCAAATGATACAAGGAAGATAGATAAAATACCTACTGTACGAGCTGATAAATCACCAGCTACTTTACCAAGGTCAAGCATTGCAACGAATTCGTTCGTTACTAATTTTGTTGCCATAATTTGTCCTGCTTGTAGCATCTCTGATGTTGGAATACCCATTACGAATGCTAATGGTGAGAAGATATATCCTAAAATGCTTTGGAACGTGATTCCGAAAATTGAATCGAATACACCGTTAATTGCTGTAATTAATGCTACGAAACCGATTAACATCGCCGCTACTGTTACAGCGATTGAGAAACCAAGCATAATATATTCGCCTAACATTTCAAAGAATGTTTGTTTCTTGTCTTCTTGTAATTCTAAAATATCGTCTTCTTCTTTTACTTCATATGGATTAATGATATGAACGATAATGAATCCACTGAATAAGTTTAATACTAGTGCTGTTACTACATATTTTGGATCAATCATTTTCATATAAGAACCGACGATTGACATCGATACTGTAGACATTGAAGATGCACAAAGTGTGTATAAACGATTTTTCGGTAATTTGCTTAGTTGATCTTTTACTGTAATGAATACTTCCCCTTGACCAACGATTGCAGCTGCTACCGCATTATATGATTCTAGTTTTCCTAAACCGTTAACTTTACTTAATAGGAAACCGACTGCACGAATGATAATCGGTAAAACTTTAATATGTTGCAGAATCCCGATTAATACTGCTAAGAAAATAATCGGTAATAATACTGTTAAGAAGAATGGTGCTTGTCCATCGTTTGCTAGACCACCAAATACGAAATTAACCCCAGCTTCCGCAAATTTTAAAATAGCGCCAAATCCATCTGCGATTCCTTTTACTAATACGAATCCGACCTTTGTATTTAGTAAGAAATACGCAAGTACCAATTGAATGACAAGCATAAGTGCAATTGGTTTATATTTAATTTTCTTACGATCTGAACTGATAAGGAAACCTAGTACAAACACTACAAGTAAACCGACTAGAAACATTACGAACTTCATATGTGAATCCTCCACTTCTCCCACGAGTTATTGGTCGTATAACGTATAATGAATGACGTCTGACCATTGTTGTTAAAAAAATTTAAAACCCCTAAAACTATTCAACTGTCATCTAAAATCAGTAAGCGTTTACATAAATTGCAATTTATAAAAGGTAGCTTCTTCTCTCCTACCATAATTGAAAGTCTGAAATTGATACCACCTACAAATCAAATTGTAAGCGTTATCTAGACGAAATGCAATATAAATTTTAAAAGATTTTTATATGTTAATATATTCCTAATTAATTGGTTTTTTCATGCAAATTTACCATAAAAATAACCCTAGCTATGAGCTAGGACCATCTTTTTTTATAACATAACACCAACGATAATCGCTGATAGAATACTTACTAATGTCGCACCGTACACAAGGCGTAGACCAAATGATGATACAACATTTGATTGATTTTCATCGATACCTTTCGTTGCACCTGCGATAATTCCGATAGATGAGAAGTTCGCAAATGATACAAGGAATACAGAAAGGATACCAACTGTACGAGCCGATAAATCACCAGCTACTTTTCCAAGATCAAGCATCGCAACAAACTCGTTTGATACTAATTTTGTTGCCATAATTTGTCCCGCTGTTACCATCTCAGCTTGCGGGATACCCATTACGAATGCTAATGGTGAGAAAATATATCCTAAAATAGCTTGGAATGTAATACCGAACATTGAATCAAACAAGCTATTAATTGCTGTAATTAATGCTACGAAACCAAGTAACATAGCTGCTACTGTAATCGCAATCGTGAAACCAAGCATAATGTACTCGCTTAGCATTTCAAAGAATGATTGTTTTTTCTTATTTTCTAATTTCAGTGTATCTTCTTCTTCTGTAATATCGTACGGGTTAATAATATGAATGATAATGAAACCACTAAATAAATTTAATACAAGTGCTGTTACTACATATTTCGGTTCGATCATTTTCATATAAGAACCAACGATTGACATCGACACTGTCGACATAGAAGATGCACATAATGTATATAAACGATGTTTTGGGATTTTACTTAATTGATCTTTTACTGTAATAAATACTTCTGCTTGTCCAACAATGGCAGCTGCTACTGCATTATATGATTCTAGTTTTCCTAGACCATTTACTTTACTTAACAACGTACCAATAGCACGAATAAATATCGGTAAAATTTTAAAGTGTTGCAGAATTCCGATTAAAACCGCAAAGAATACGATTGGTAATAGCGCTGTTAAGAAGAATGAAACCTCTCCTTTATTAACAAGACCACCAAATACGAAAACGATTCCAGCTTCCGCATATCCAAGAAGTGCGCCAAATCCATCTGAAATTCCTTTTACTAAAATATAACCAACTTGCGTATTTAATAAGAAATAAGATAATGCTAGCTGAATAATAAGCATAATTGCGATTGGTTTATACTTAATCTTCTTTCGATCGGCACTTATAAGAAAACCGAGTACAAATACAACGAGTAATCCTACAAGGAACATAACAAACTTCATTAATAAAATCCTCCATTTAACTCTTCATTAACGTTGAACGTCTGACCATTCAAAACAAGAAATAATCCGAACTTTCCATTTCTCCTCCGTAACCTTCGATTGGATAGGAAATGTCATAAAAACTCTTGTTTCAAAGGCATTTTCCATTCTAACATAAATCACAACTCATATCCGCACTTTTCTTTAAAAAATTACATTTAATTATGAAACGCTCATAAATGTTCGTCTTTTACCATCTATAAACAGCTGGATAAAACAAAAAATGAGCATCAAGTTTCACTTGATGCTCACCTCATTATACTGCTTTTTCTTTATCAGCTACTGCTGACTTATCCCAGCACTCTGTATTTTTCAAACCTGGAATAGAATCCACATAGAATACCGGATCTTTCCCTTGTTTCTTTTGCTTTACGTAATCTGATAATGCCGCAAAAGCATACTTAGAGAGGAATACAATCGCCACTAAGTTAATAACAGCCATAATACCCATGAATAAATCTGCTACATCCCAAACGATTTGAATTGTCGCTACAGATCCTAACATAACCATACCAAGTACAGCAATGCGGTACGCTGTTAATAGCACTTTACTTCCATTTAAGAATTCAATATTTGTTTCACCATAGTAGTAGTTACCTACTAATGAACTGAATGCAAACAAGAAGATTGCAACTGCTACAAATATAGAAGCCCATGGACCGATATGTTGACTTAACGCCTGCTGCGTTAATTGAATTCCATTTAAATCAGCTGCATTATGCACATCTGATAAAAGAATAATAAATGCTGTACAACTACAAATTAATAATGTATCTGTAAATACCCCTAAAGTTTGAATAAAACCTTGTTTAACTGGATGCGTTACGTTTGCAGTCGCTGCTGCGTTCGGCGCACTACCCATACCTGCTTCATTTGAGAATAACCCACGTTTTACTCCTAATAAAATCGCAGCTCCTAATCCTCCGCCTACTACTTCTTTAATTCCGAAAGCATGTAAGAAAATTTCTTTAAATACATATGGAATTGACGTAATGTTTGTTACGACAACGAATAATGCCACTGCTACATAAATAATTGCCATTACTGGAACAATCATTTCAACCGCGCGAGCAATTCGTTTTACTCCGCCGAAAATGATAACGGCAAGTAAACCAGCCATAACAAGACCTACTAATCTACTATCTGTTTTGAATGCCCCATCAAAAGCTGCCGCTACAGTATTAGACTGTACAGCATTAAAAATCAATCCGAAACTTACTGTTATTAGAACAGAGAACACAACACCTAACCAGCGTTTATTTAAACCCTTTTCCATATAATACGCTGGGCCCCCACGGAATGCATTCCCATCTTTCACTTTATAAATTTGCGCTAATGTGCTCTCTACAAATGCAGAAGCACCCCCAATTACCGCGATTAACCACATCCAAAATACTGCTCCTGGACCACCCGCTGAGATTGCGATAGCTACACCAGCTAAGTTACCAGTACCTACACGAGAAGCTGTACTCATACAAAATGCTTGGAATGATGATACGCCACTCTTCTCTTTTTGCGCTTTTCTCGTTTTCGAGCTTGCTCCATCCCCAAGTAATCGAATCATTTCACCGAAGTAACGAACTTGGACAAATTTCACACGAAATGAAAAATAGAGCCCTAACCCAATTAACATCGCAATAATGACATATGACCAAAGGATATTATTTACATCCCCAATTACCCTAGCTAAAAAATCCATATTTGCATTGCCCCCTCTTCCTAACAATAAGAAAATTATATTCTAAAAACTTTTAGTAATCAAGAACTTTATGTTAGGTTTTATGACATGAATACGTTAACTATCTTAACATACGTGTTTTTTTCATAAAAATATAGCTATTACATGCATTTATCCAATACTCAATCTCTTATCCTCTTCGACCAGCCATACTTTTAAAACAGTACGTTCCCCACAAATAACGAGAGGAACAAACAAAAAAGTTATATTAATAATTACCCCTCACCCTTTTCATCATTTACTACAACAAAAAAGGCGAGCATCAAATTTACCTCGATGCTCGCCTTTTCAATTACACTGCTTTTTCTTTATCTGTTACCACTGGCTTATCCCAGCACTCTGTATTCGTTAAACCAGAAATAGAATCTGCACTGAAGACTGGATCTTTCCCTTGTTTCTTTTGCCTTACATAGTCTGTTAATGCCGCGTACGCAAATCGGCCAAGAAGTGTAATCGCAATTAAGTTCGTTATTACCATTAGACCCATAAATAAGTCTGCCATATTCCATACAACTTGAAGCGTCGCAACAGAACCGAATAATACCATTCCAACTACCGCAACACGGTAAATTGTTAACCACGTTTTACTTTGCTTAATAAATTCAATATTTGTTTCACCATAGTAGTAGTTTCCTAGAAGTGAACTGAAAGCGAATAAGAAAATAATAATCGCTAAGAAACTGCTCGCCCATGGGCCAATTTGTGAGCTTAATGCATTTTGTGTTAATTCAATACCTTCTAAGTTCGTTGCTTTATATGCACCAGAACATAGTACGATAAATGCTGTTGATGTACATACTAAGAATGTATCTACTAAAACGCCGATTGTTTGAATAAAACCTTGTTTGGCTGGATGCGTTACATCAGCTGTTGCTGCCGCGTTCGGCGCACTCCCCATACCTGCTTCGTTCGCAAATAACCCGCGCTGAATACCATATTTCATCGCAGCACCGATACCACCGCCTACAGCTGAATCTAAACCGAATGCACCTTTAAAGATTTCTGTAAACACATCTGGTAGTAAATAGAAGTTTTTAATAACAACGAAAATCGCTACTGCAATATAAAGAATTGCCATTGGCGGAACAATCATTTCCGACATACGCGCAATACTTTTTACACCACCAAAAATAATAACCGCAACTAATACTGCTAATACAATCCCAACAACGTAACGCTCAATACCAAATGCATTTTTAAACGCTAATGTAACTGTATTTGCTTGTACTGAGTTGAAAATTAAACCGTAACTAATTGTAATCAGAATAGAGAACCAAATCCCCATCCAACGTTTATTTAAACCTTTTTCCATATAATAAGCAGGACCACCACGGAATCCACTGCCATCTTTTATTTTATAAATTTGTGCAAGCGTACTTTCGACGAAACTTGAAGAAGCCCCGATAATCGCAATAACCCACATCCAAAATACTGCTCCAGGTCCTCCCATAGAAATAGCTAACGCTACACCAGCTAAGTTACCTATACCAATACGAGCTGCAGAACTCATACAAAATGCTTGGAAAGAAGATACACTGCCTTTTTTACGCGTCTTTCCAGTTAACCCATCACTCATTAAACGAATCATTTCCCCTAAATGAGTAATTTGTACGAATTTCAATTTAATAGAAAAATAAAGACCTAAACCAATTAACATTGCAATAAGAATATATGACCAAAGAATTGTATTCGTTGACGAAACGAATTGTTCCAAAATATTCATACAATTAACCCCTCCTTTTCTCCATAAAACGAATTATATTTAAAAAACATTCAAAAATCAACATTTTTCGACAATTTGCAATTTCCAAATATTAGCCAGGTTCACAGTAACAATATCTTTATGACTGACTACCCTCCCTCTAACTGTGCATACTAAAACAAAAAATAAATCTACAAACTACCCCATTGACAAAAGCGTCTACCTGTAACTATAATGATTACATTAAGTTGTAACAAACCTTATTACAACGCATTCATTTACTTTCAGATATACACTTTAACAAAACACTTTGGAGGGATTTATTATGAAAATCGGAATCATCGGAGCAAATGGTAAAGCAGGAAGTCGTATTTTAAAAGAAGCATTAGATCGCGGACATGAAGTAACTGCAATCGTAAGAAACGCTGCAAAAATTAAGGAAGACAATGTAAAGGTTTTAGAGAAAGATGTATTCTCTCTTACATCTAACGACTTGCAAGCATTCGATGTAGTTGTAAATGCATTCGGTGCTCCAGCAGGACAAGAACACCTTCACGTAGATGCAGGAAACGTACTAATTGAAGCGATGAAAGGTGCACCTAACACAAAATTACTTGTAGTTGGTGGCGCTGGAAGCTTATTTGTAGACGAAGAGAAAACAACACGTGTATTTGAGACACCAGGTTTCCCGAAAGAATATCTTGCAACAGCTCAAAACCAAGGTAAAAACTTAGAAATCTTACAACAAACAAATGACATCACTTGGACATTCATCAGCCCTTCTGCACTATTCGCATTAGGAAAACGTACTGGTTCTTATAAAGCTGGTAAAGACAACCTTCTTGTTAACGCAAAAGGTGATAGCTACGTAAGTTACGAAGACTTCGCAGTTGCAGCACTTGATGAAATTGAAAACCCAAAACATGTAAACGAACGCTTCACAGTAGTTTCTGAAGCTGAATAATAAAAAAAGCTCGTAAAACATAATGTTTTACGAGCTTTTTCTTATTATTGCACTTGCTCTAAACCATTTGGAGTAATCTTAAAGGAAATTTCTTTAAACTTTTTCTTATCTCCTTTTCCAACGAACTCACTATTTTTGTACCAACTTAAACGATCTGATTCAGCATGATACACTTTCAATACGTCACCATACTCGAACGCCATACCATTTACTTGTTCTGCAAAATTCTGCGAAGTTTCTTGTCCTTCTGCGGTTACATGCTTTTTCTCAGTTCCATTTTGATCATAAATCGTAAGGCCTATATACTGTTCATTTACAAAGCGATAATGAATCTCATCATTTGTAAATGTTGCATGTAATTTCTTTTCAGCGTGGTTTAACGTAATAATTGAACGTGTAACATCGGACACACCTTGATAGACTAGACTATCCCCATATGTCACTTCTACAGGAACTTCCGTCACTTTCTTATTTCCAAAACGATCTTTCGTTTCTACTTTCACTGTTTGCTGACCAATTTTTGTCATATCTATTTTCCCTACAAAATCTACTACTTCTCCACCCTGTACTTCAACAAAGTTCTTCACGTCTAGCGTTTCGCTATTTGTTCCGATTACTACTTGCTGCGGATTTGCTTTTACTGTTTGCTCACCGTCTAATCTTTCAAATCCATTTTCAGTTATTTTGAAGACTAATTCCTTTATCTCTTTACTTTTTCCTTCGCCCACATATACATCTTTTTGATACCAATGTAAACGAGAAGATTCCGCATGATATACTTTCACTACATCTCCATACTCAAATGCAATTCCATTTACTTCCTTAGCAAATTCTTGCGTATTCTCTAAACCTTTTACTGCTATATTTTTCTTCACTCTTCCTTCTTTATCGTACAATGTGAATTCAAAATACTTTTCATCTTTAAAGTAATCATGAATTAGGTTCTTTGTATCTGTCGCACTCAGTTTTTTCGTATCATGATGCAAAGTTACAATTGATTTTAAGTCACCATCTCTATAACTTAGCCCATATACAAGTAGGCTATCT
Organism: Bacillus sp. GMs2/2; assembly: GCF_050172095.1. NCBI lineage: Bacteria > Bacillati > Bacillota > Bacilli > Caryophanales > Bacillaceae > Bacillus > Bacillus sp. GMs2/2. The sequence goes on along the minus strand of NZ_JBNLYE010000075.1, from coordinate 2,504 downwards.
CCATATGTTACTGTTAGAGGAACTTCTGTCACTTTCTTATTTCCAAATCGATCTTTCGTTTCTACTTTTACTTTTTGTTCTCCGATTTTTGATGTATTTGGTTTTTCTGCAAAACCAACCACTTCTCCATTTTTTACTTGTACAAATTCTTTCGGATCTAGTTTGTCTACATCCATTCCGACTACTACTTTTTGCGGTTTCGCCGTCACTTCTTGTAAACTATCTTTTAATTCGAACCCTTGCTCAGTGATTTGGAATAATTTCTCTTTTTTATTTTTAGCCTTCCCTTGATCTACAAGTGTATTATTTTGGTACCACTTCAGACGATCCGGTTCTGCATGGAATACTTTTACTACATCACCATATTCAAAATCCAATTCATTTAGTTCCATCGCAAATCTTTTTCCCGTTTCTTGTCCTTCTGCAGATACGCGTTTCTTTTCAATCCCATTTCGATCATATAGCGTTAAGCCCATATATTCTTCTTTTTCAAAACGGTAATGTATTTCATTATTAGTAAAGTTTACATTTAATTTCTTCTTATTGTGGTGAAGTGTCACTGTCGACATTACATCATCTGAAAGTCCTTGAAAAACTATACTGTCATCATAAAATCCGTTAACTTGGACAGGAATTGAATTTTTATTTCCTTTCTCATCCCCAATTTCTACTAACACTTCCTGTTTACCATTCTCTAGTTTAGGCCATACAATCTTTCCTGTTACTTTTACATTCTCACCTAAATTTCGAACAAGTTTACTTGCTTCATTCTCGTCAGAATCTGTACCAACTAAAAGATTTTGTACTTCATTAGCAGGTTCACCATATGGAACCTTATACGGTTCAACTTGCTTCTCACGAATATCATTACTATCTGTAGCTTTCCAGATTTCCTTTTCTAATTTAGGTAACTTTGATTTTTCTATTTTCTCTCTAATATCATCATTTGGTGTTAATCCCCATTCCTCAAAGAAAGGAATTAAATTTTGCCCTGCCACTTGCGATGTCATATAAATAAATAGCTGCTTTTTCTCTTCATCAGAATGAGGCATTTCACTCTGAGGTAACAAACGATAAGCTTGATGTAACCTAGGATAAAAATGTTCTCCATACACTACATTTAATTGCCAAAACATTGTAAGAGGATTAATGTCATCAATGAATCTTTCTGCTTTAGGCTTCTCTAAATACTCAAATGAGTTTTTATAGTGCTCATCCATTTCTAATTGATTCCCTAACGCCTTTTGAACAGCTAATGAGTAAATATTTACTGTTACTTCCCTTACTTTAGACCACTTCCACGGTTCTTGCTGATGTAAATGACCAACTTCATGCCACGGTCCCCATCCATCCTTCTCAAGTACCTCTATATCTAAAACTCTATTCATTGCAGTTGGAATATATCCTGTATGATAATGTTTTGCAAACATAAAGTCCCCTTTAGCAGGCTTCCGTTTTTCAACAAACTGAACATAATGAGTTGGAGATTTTGCAACCCCAACACTGTCCTCAGATAATCCTGCCACTGCGTTTTCTAAACGGATAATCTTATCATGCAATTTCATTAAATCTGTTGGATCCGTATTCTTCATATATTTCTGCACAGAATCGTAAGTAGTAGTAATTAAGCTTCTCTCACCTTTTAATTCAACTGCATAAGGATCCTTATATTTTTTTAACATTTCATCCCAATCTTTTTTTGTATGCTTACCTAAAATAAATAAAGGAAAGTGACTACCACCATTTGTAACGGAAGCTGTTACTTCTCCTTCGTTATTCATATTATAAAAATATAAAATACCGCCTCTTGAAGATGAAATAACATTTTTCCCTGGTTTTAAATCAAACTCCTCTGGGTCCTTTTCATCATAAGATCTCGTTCCAATAAAAGCTTGGATAGACTGCGTTCCTTTTATGTCAATTGTAATCTCTTCATTTGGCTCTGCATAAATTCCAGTCGGTTCATTAGCGGAAAGTTTCCAAGTAACTCTTAAACGATTATTTTCTTCTTCTACGCTACCTTTCCCCGGCAACTGAAATACTCTCTGCTCAAACCTATTCTCTTTTACCTCTTCTAATTTCCCACCTTTATTTTCTTCCAAAGGTGCTGCATATCCTTTCGATGCTTCGAAAGCTACTGGCGATAATAATGTAGATATACATATTCCAGCTACTAATACCCTACTCGTCTTTTTCTTCGACATAATCTGTGTCCCCTGTTCCTTTATTTAGATAAACTACCCTATATATTCATCTAATAAGTAATCCTATTATTTATATAAAAACATTTGATGAATGGACTAACACCTCGCGCACCTGTATATATTACTACCGCATTTCTCTCCATGCATTCGCTTTCTTACATTGTAAAATTTTTATGTAATATGCCCTCCTCACTTCTCTCTATTTGTGATGAGTTCTCTTGCTACATAAAAAAGAGAATAGTAAAAGATATTTTTCAGTATTGTCATCTATACATCTAAAAATAAAAATAGCAATAAAAA
>NZ_JBNLYE010000074.1:0-17262 GCF_050172095.1 Bacillus sp. GMs2/2 | reverse complement strand
ATACATTTCCAGAATATTTTGCTAAAATCAAAATTGTTAACATAGTGAAGATATCACCATGTTAACAAACATTCTTAGAGTATTTAGTCATAGTTCGTTTTTTTACATACTCCATTCATTTCATAGCAAATAAACCGAGTGTGTGTTGCATCCCCCACTAATGATTAAAAACTCAGAATAAAACGAAGTTCACACATTCAAGAAAATACGGGGTGAGGGCATATGAATCAACAAATTGAACAAACAGATTTAAAACGAACAATGAAAAGTAGACACCTATTTATGATTGCACTCGGCGGTGTTATCGGAACCGGGCTATTTATGGGATCTGGTCAAATTGTCCATAATGCCGGACCTGGTGGTGCTATTCTTGCATTTTTAGTCGGTGGATTTGTTATGTATTTAACGATGTTATGTCTTGGTGAATTATCCGTTGCTATGCCAGAAGCAGGTTCATTCCAAAGTTATGCAAGCAAATTCATTTCACCTGGTTTTGGATTTGTTGTCGGTTGGATGTATTGGTTAAATTGGGCTGTTACAGTTGGCGTGGAGTTAACAACTGTAAGTATTTTAATGAAACGCTGGTTTCCAGACGTTTCTTCATGGATTTGGTGCGTTACATTTGCAGCGGCCCTCTTCCTTGTAAACGCTTTATCAGCAAAAGCATATGCAGAAGCAGAGTTTTGGTTCGCAAGTGTAAAAGTCGCGACAATTGTTATTTTCATCGTGCTTGGTGGTGCTGTTATGTTCGGTCTACTAGACTTCAATGGAAAGCCAGCTCCAATGCTTCATAATTTCACTGAAAATGGCGGGCTATTTCCAAATGGTGCATTAGCTGTTCTTCTTACGATGATTACAGTAAATTACTCCTTCCAAGGAACAGAATTAATTGGAATCGCTTCAGGCGAAAGTGAAAATCCTGAAAAAACAATTCCAAAAGCAATTAAAAACACAATTTGGCGAACTCTCTTCTTCTTCGTCTTAGCGATATCAGTTGTTGTAGGTTTACTCCCATGGCAAGAGGCTAATCTAGTCGAAAGTCCCTTTGTACTTGTATTTGATGTAGCCGGTGTCCCATATGCAGCAGACATTATGAACTTTGTTATTATTACAGCTGTATTATCCGTTGCTAACTCTGGTCTATACGCAAATTCTCGTATGCTGTGGGCGATGGCAAAACAAGGAATGGCAAGTCCAGCATTTACGAAATTAACTAAAAAAGGTGTACCGCTAAATGCATTAATTTTCAGCCTGATTTTCGCTAGCCTGTCCTTACTAACAAGTGTATTTGCGGCAGATACTGTCTTTCTAGTTTTAACATCTATTGCAGCAATGGCTGCCGTTGTAGTTTGGATGTCAATCGCCGCTTCACAGTTTTTCTTCCGTAGAAATTTCGTGAAAAATGGTGGCGACATAAATGATTTAAAATATCGTACACCGCTCTATCCACTCGTTCCAATCGTAGCGTTCTCGCTCAATTTCATTACATTTGTTAGTTTGGCTTTCATTCCAGATCAAAGAATTGCTCTTTATTGCGGCATTCCATTTATGATTATTTGTTACATTTTATACCAAGTTAAATATAAAAAAATTGTCACACTTGAACAGCCACGAACTGTCACACAAGAAATAAACTAAATATACAAAATATTCAGCTATCTTTCTTATCATAAGATAGCTTTTTTCTATTTCTTGGATATCCTGGTATAACTTTATTTATCTTAAAATTTTCACAATCACGTTTTTCTCTGGAAAATAGTTTACAATGTAATCAAGTTACAAATGATATTCACCTTAAAAAGTGTGCATTTGTGTCTATTTTTTAACAATATATCAAAAACTATTGCCTTCTATAAATTAATAGGTTTATATTGTTTTATTGGCATAGTTTCAATCCAAGGAGAAAGGAGATTTTCAATCGTGCAACTAAAGAAAGCGTTTTGGAAGTTGGCTTCGCTTCTTCCGTTATCATTACTTCTGTTCCTCGGTGGCTGTGATAAAAAACTCGCAGTATTAAATCCGCAAGGACCTGTTGCAAAAGCACAGTATGATTTAATTGTTTGGTCATTCTTGCTTATGTCATTAATTATCGCAATTGTATTCATCTTGTTTACAGTCATCTTGATTCGTTATCGTGAAAAACCAGAGAATATGGACTATGAGCCACCTGAACAACACGGTAACACATTATTAGAAATCATTTGGACGCTTGTTCCTGTTATTATCGTTATCGCATTATCGATTCCAACAGTAAAAGCAACTTATGCTTCGGAAGAGGTTCCGAAAGAGTCCGAACATATTAAACCAGTGGAGATTTATGTTACATCTGCAAACTGGAAATGGTTATTCAGTTATCCAGAGGAAAAAATTGAAACCGTTAACTATTTAAACATCCCAGCTGGTGTACCAATTCAATTCAAACTGACTTCTGTCGGCCCAATGAATGCTTTCTGGGTACCAGAACTTGGTGGTATGAAGTACACTATGGATGGCATGATTATGGACCTTTATTTACAAGCTGATAAGCCAGGTTCTTACCTAGGCCGTAGCGCGAACTTCTCTGGTGAAGGATTCACTCACATGGAGTTCGAAGTTGAAGCAAAAACTAAAGAGAAGTATGACAAGTGGGTTAAAGAAGTACAAGAAACTGCTCCTAAACTAACAGAAGCTAAGTACAACGAAATTGTTAAACCTGGTGTAGTTGGTCGTATGACATTCTCTAGTCACCACTTAAGTTATGTTGATCCAAAATCACTTGAATATTGTGATTACAACTACTACAAAAACAAAAAATAATAGCTATAATTCCAACAGATTGGAGTGAACACAGTGAAGCTTGATGAATTCTTTGTCACAGGTGACCCGATTATTTACGGTGCAGACGCTTCTATCGTTCTTGTGACATTAGCAATCATTTTCGTACTAACAAAGTATAAAAAATGGAAATGGCTTTGGGACGAATGGTTAACAACTGTTGACCATAAAAAGATTGGGGTCATGTATATTATCTCTGCGGTTATTATGTTATTCCGTGGTGGTATGGACGGTTTAATGATCCGTGCACAGTTAACATTCCCAGAAACAACTTATTTAAATGCTGAACACTATAACGGAATCTTTACAACACACGGTACAGTTATGATTCTTTTCATGGCGATGCCATTCGTTATGGGATTAATGAACCTTGTAGTACCATTACAAATTGGTGCTCGTGACGTTGCATATCCGTTCTTAAATGCTTTAAGTTTCTGGTTATTCTTTGTCGGAGCAATGTTATTCAACATCGCTTTCGTAATCGGTGGTTCTCCAGACGCTGGGTGGACTTCTTACTTCCCAATGGCAGGTACAGAGTTTACTTCTGGTGTAGGAAATAACTACTACGCAATTGCATTACAGATTTCAGGTCTCGGTACGTTAATGACAGGTATTAACTTCCTTGTTACTATCTTAAAAATGCGTACACCTGGTATGACTTTAATGAGAATGCCAATGTTTACTTGGTCAATCTTAATTACAACAATTATCATTATTTTCGCTTTCCCAGTATTAACAGTTGCTCTTGCATTAATGACATTTGACCGTCTATTCGATGCTCACTTCTTTACGATGGCGAGCGGCGGTATGCCAATGTTATGGGCCAACCTATTCTGGGTATGGGGTCACCCTGAAGTATATATCGTTATTTTACCGGCATTCGGTATTTTCTCTGAAATCATTAGTACATTCTCACGTAAACGTCTATTCGGTTACAGTGCGATGGTATACTCAATGGTTGCAATTTCTTTACTAAGTTTCGTCGTATGGCTTCACCACTTCTTCACGATGGGTGCAGGTCCAGCGGTTAACTCATTCTTCTCGATTTCGACAATGGCGATTTCGATTCCAACCGGTGTTAAGATCTTTAACTGGTTGTTTACACTGTATAAAGGACGTATTCGTTTTACAGTTCCAATGCTTTGGTCATTGGCATTTATTCCAAACTTCGTAGTCGGTGGGGTTACAGGGGTTATGCTTGGTATGGCAGCAGCTGATTATCAGTACCATAACAGCTACTTCCTAATCGCTCACTTCCACTACGTATTAATCGCAGGTACAGTATTCGCTATGCTTGCTGGATTCACATTCTGGTATCCAAAAATGACTGGTCATATGTTAAATGAACGCCTAGGTAAATGGACATTCTGGATCTTTATGAGCGGATTCAACATCTGTTTCTTCCCAATGTACTTCTTAGGTTTAGACGGTATGACTCGTCGTATGTACACTTACTCTGAAAGTCTTGGATGGGGATGGCTAAACCAAATCGCATCTGTTGGTGCGGTAATGATGGGTATCGGCTTCCTACTTCTTTGCTACAACGTAATTTGGAGTGCACGTCACGGTGAACGTGACACAACTGGAGATCCATGGGATGGTCGTACACTTGAATGGGCAACTCACTCTCCTGTACAACATTACAACTTCGCGAAGCTTCCTGAAATTAAAGAAGCTGATGCTTTCTGGTACATGAAAAAACGCGGAGAAACAGTTACACCAGCAGCAGAAGATATCAAACCAATTCACATGCCAAGTAACTCTGGTGTGCCTATTATTGCGTCTGGATTCTTCGGTCTTGCAGGTTTCGCATTAGTATTTAGCTGGTTCTGGCTTGCAGCAATCGGTGGAGTTGGTATTTTAGCTTGCTTAATCTATCGTTCATTCGATTATGATGAAGGTTACTATATCAGTGTTGATGAAATTAAAAAAACAGAACATATAGCATGAGAGGTGAAATGACATGGCGGCTTTAGATAAAAGCTTACCTTTGGAATATCAATCCGAACAAAGCAGATTGAATATCCTAGGATTCTGGATTTTTCTTGGGGCTGAAATTATGCTGTTCGCAACACTTTTCGCCTCTTATCTAGTCCTTGCTGGTCGTACGGCAGATGGCCCAACACCAGCGCAATTGTTTGAACTTAAAACGCTTTTAATTCAAACATTACTACTTTTAACAAGTAGTTTTACATGCGGTATCGTAATTCATGAAATGCGTAAGCATAACCAAAAAGCGATGCTTGGATGGTTCGTCCTTACATTACTTTTAGGTGCAGGTTTCCTATTCTTTGAGATCGAAGAGTTCATTATGTACATTGGTGAAGGCGCAACAATTCAAACAAGTGCTTTCTTATCTGGATTCTTCGTTCTTCTTGGAACGCACGGAGCTCACGTAACAGGCGGTATCATTTGGGCAACTTGTGTTATTATCCAAATTTTAAAACGAGGTTTAACACCAGTTACAGCTCGTAAAGTATTCATTATCAGCTTATACTGGCATTTCCTTGATCTAGTTTGGGTCTTTATTTACACACTAGTTTACTTGAACGGGATGGTGGCGTAAATGGCTCAAAACAACAATCAAGCAAACGGGCATGCGCATAGCGGATTCCCTTGGTCACACGTTTTCGGATTTATTTTATCGCTTGCATTAACGTTTCTAGCGTTATACGTGGCACTTTACACAACATTGCCACTTTCAACAGTCTTAACAACTATTATCATAATGGCTGTTGCGCAAGCATTGTTACAATTAATTATGTTCATGCATTTAAAAGAAGGAGAAGGAAGAGTTCAAATTCTTACAATGATATACAGTTTCTTCGTTGCAACTGCAACAGTTGGTTTAACTGTATGGATCTTCTTCTCAATGTAATGTACATGAAAAAGACTGCTGAGATTCCTCAGCAGTCTTTTTTTTATTCCCTCCCCTATTACATCCACATTACGGAATTAACAACAGAATCATGAAAAATATACTTATTATGACAAATGTTAAGAAAAATCTTTCTTTATGAAATCGAATCCATATGCGTTGCTTTTCTACCTATTATATGGCTAAATAGGTACTATATTTATTTGAAGGGAGAGAACGCAATGGAACATCATACTTCTGTTCTATCACTTATGGTTGTCGTTGCAATCGCGTTTTTCGTTCCCCTTTTGTTACAACGCTTTAAATTAAAAGCACTTCCTGTTGTCGTTGCAGAAATTATTGCAGGAATCTTTGTAGGTAAAAGTGGGTTTAATATTATTGAGCCAGATATATGGCTTCAAGTTTTATCAACATTAGGATTTATCTTCCTCATGTTCTTAAGCGGTTTAGAAATTGATTTTTCTATCTTTAAACAAAAAGGGAAAAAAAATACGACAAACGAGCCAAATACATTTCAAGTAGCAAGCATTATCTTCTTATTTATTTTCATCTTATCTTATGCCCTATCATTACTATTCGTATGGCTAGGATTTGTAGATAATGCAATGTTCATGACTTTAATTATTTCAACTATTTCTTTAGGTGTTGTTGTACCAACATTAAAAGAAAACAACCTAGGAAAAACTGCAATCGGACAAATCATTTTATTAGTTGCTGTTATCGCAGACTTAGTTACAATGATTTTACTCGCTGTTTTCGTCGGATTAAATTCCGAAAGCGGTCAAAGTATGTGGCTCTTACTTATTCTATTCGGTGCCGGTATTGTCATTTACTTTATTGCAAAACGCTTTAAAAACATTCCATACTTAGATAGTTTAAAAGCTGGTAGTGTACAAATTGATACACGAGCTGTTTTTGCACTCATTTTAATCTTAGTTGGGTTATCGGAATCTGTTGGAGCAGAAAATATTTTAGGTGCCTTCTTAGCAGGTGTACTTGTATCGTTATTATCACCAAATGAAGATATGGTGGAAAAACTTGATTCTATCGGCTATGGTTTCTTCATCCCTATTTTCTTCGTAATGGTTGGTGTAAATCTAGAGGTGTGGTCTATTTTCAAAGAACCTTCTAGCATGCTAATGATTCCAATCTTAATTGTAGGACTCTTTATTTCGAAACTCTTACCATCACTCGTCTTAAGAAAATGGTATCCACGTAATATCGTACTTGGAAGTGCAATCTTATTAACATCGACACTTTCTTTAGTTATTGCGGCTGCACAAATTGGTGAAAAACTGGAGATCATCAGTCCAAGTTTATCTGCCTCTCTTATTTTAAGCGCAGTTATTACTTGTATTTTTGCACCTATATTGTTTAAAAAAATGTTCCCAAAAGTAGAAACACCAAAACCAAAAGTAGCTATTATTGGCGCGAGCAGAATTACCCTTCCGTTATCGCTAGATTTAAAACGAGAAGATTATGACGTAACGCTATATATGATGCGTCAAAACAAAATAAATGATGAAGAAGCGAAATCACATGACTTCCCTATCGTGAAATTAGATGACATCACAATCGCATCATTAACTGAACAAACAGCATTTGATGCAGATCGCGTCGTTGTTGCAACAAGCGATGATGAACAAAACTTATTATTGGCAGAACATGCAAAAGAGCTAGGTGTTGAACATGTTATTGCAAGTGTAGAAGATCCACTTCTACAAGAAAAAGCAACGCAAGAACATATCGCTGTATTCTCAACAATTAACTCTACACGTATTTTATTACGTGCACTTATTGATAAACCTAGTCTCGTTCGCTTAATTACAACAGCAAACGAAACAGTACGTGAAGTTGAACTGCGCAGCAATAAATATAACGGCGTTGCGCTTCGCCGCCTCCCGTTTTTAGGTGATGTACTTGTCATTCAAATCTACCGCGGTAACAAAGCATTAATACCACATGGTGATACAAGACTACAACACGGTGACACATTACTTGTAACAGGTTCAAAAGAACATATCGATACACTAAAAAACATATTAGAGTAAAAAAATGCCCCTCACATAATTGAGGGGCATTTTTTTAACTTCATATGGTAAAATGTTACTATCACATATTATGAGGATGGATCACATTATGTCTATTGTAACTTTAGCTCTTTTATTATTAGCAGAAATACTCGTTGCCATTATTCTCATCGGTGTTAGTATTGAGATTTGTAGTTACGGATGGAAAAAATCGAATGGAATAAAATATTCTTGCCTCCTACTTTCACTCCTTCTCGGAACTGCTAGCATACTCGGACTTCTCGCCGCACCTGCTTATTTCTTTATACAATTAACAGAAAAGGCCTTATAAGAAAGGATGTTAATATGATTATCGTGAAAAATATTGAGGGATCTGAAACTTACGTATTACGTCAAAAAATTTTACGCCCCAATCAAACATTAGCAGATTGTAAATATCCTTCCGATTATGAAACAGACACCTTCCACTTAGGCGCATTTATAAACGATGAACTAATTAGTATCGCTTCCTTCTCAAAAGAAATATACCCTGACCTACCAGCCGGTATTCATTATCGTCTACGAGGAATGGCCACATTACCTGAGTTTCGAAACAACCACGCTGGAAGCTCCTTAATTCAGAATGCAGAACAAATCTTACAAGAGCGTCAAGCAAATATGTTATGGTGTAATGGCCGAATTACTGTAACTGACTATTACAAGCGATTAGGCTTTCAGGAGCATGGTGAAATTTTTGAAATTAAACCAATTGGCCTTCATAAAGTTTTGTATAAAAAGATATAAGAAAAGCTTTCCTCAATACGGGAAAGCCTTTCTTATATTTCAATCTTCTCTTTTTATTTTTTTCATATATATGTATATAAACAAACTAGGAACTAAAAAACAAGCAAACATAATAAGTCCTGTCATACTAATTTCCTTTATCGAAATATCTGGTGTTACAACGATACAAATAGCTAAAATCCCAATAATAATACCCACCGGAATGAATAATAGCTTCATAAAATAACGACGCGACACTCCGCCCGTATGCTCATACACTTCCACTGAATTTTTCAGATTTAAAAAGTTAATAATTATTATCCCGCCCATAAATACCATTAATAAATCCGAAACACTTTCATATCCTGCCCCTTGCAAGACATAGCGGTAAAAGACGATAGCTAGTATGACGATATTTTGTAAGATGAAAGCTAATCTAATATGTTTTAACCCTTCAATCATTAAACGTTCATCTTTCACGATTTTCATCCTACCACTCCTTTTCCTCCCAAAACAAATCATTCAACGTTTTATCTACTGCATAACAAATTTTTAAACATAAATCTAAAGATGGATTGTATTTCCCCTTCTCAATTAAACTAATCGTTTGCCTTGTAACGCCTACTTTTTCTGCTAATTGTTGCTGTGTTAAATCTAACTGAACACGCGCGACTTTTATTTTACTTACAGCCATTCATGTTCCTCCTTCACCCTTATTGTAATATATATTCCATTACGTAATTTATATTTTACGAAACCAATTAAGTTTTCACCTTATCTGAATTGGTGTGGGCTAATACACAGTGAGGACATCCCCTACTGCCTATAGTTTCACTTTATTATACACAAAAAGGGAGCCTCCCATAAGAAGGCCCTCTCCTATATTTATATTATAAGAATAAATGACATCCAAATAAGAATGCAAATAAGTATAGTAATGGATGTACTTCCATCCCTTTACCCTTCACAATTTTCAAGACTGGATATACTAAAAATCCAATTGCGATTCCATTTGCAATACTAGATGTTAACGGAATACCTATAAAAATTAAAAATGCTGGTAACGCATCTTCAAATTCATTCCAATTAATATCTCGAATGCTTTGCGCCATTAAACTACCTACTATAATTAATGAAGGAGCTGTAATAGCGGCTACACTTGATAGAGAAGCAATAACAGGACTAAAAAATGCCGTTATAATTGTTAGACCAACCACTACAATCCCTGTTAATCCAGTTTTACCACCTGCAGCAATACCTGCTGACGATTCAATCGTCGCTGCTGTTGGGCTTGTTCCAAAGATAGAACCTGTAGTCCCGCCAATTGCATCCGCAATAAACGCTTTACCAAAACGCTTCTCTGTATTGTCTGTAATTAAACCTGCTTGTTTAATTAAACCGAGTAATGCACCTGTTGTATCGAATAAAAGTACAAGTAAAAATGAAAATACAACGCCGTATAATCCGTATTCAATTACATCTGAAAAGGCATTGATTGGGTTTGAAACGATGATACCCTCTGGTAAATGAGGCATCGCCACAATTTTATCAGCAAACTTCAATTGCCCTGTAAAGAAGGCAATAATTCCTGTCACAATCATACTAATAAATAATGCACCGCTCACACGCAATGTCATTAATACCGCCGCTAATATTAAACCAATTAAAGTTAAAATAACAGCTGGAGAATGAAAATCACCAATCGTAACTAAATTAGACGGATGATCCACGATAATTCCAGAAAGGCGCAATCCAATAAAAGCAATAAATAGTCCAATTCCACCTGCAATTGCATGCTTTAAACTATCAGGAATTGCTAAAATTAACTTTTGCCTAAACGAAGTAAAAGATAATAAAAGAAAAATAATCCCCGTTACAAATACAGCTGAAAAGGCAACTACATATGTAATCCCTTCTGCCTTCTGTACAACAGAATAAGCAAAATATGCATTCATTCCCATAGCTGGAGCAATAACAATCGGGTAATTCGCGAAAATCGCCATACCTACTGTTCCAACAACGGTTGCAATAATTGTTGCTGTAAACGCTTGGTCAAATGGTACACCTGCATCAGATAATATTTTTGGATTGATGAAAAGAATATACGCAAATGTAAAAAAAGTTGTGATGCCAGCTAAAAACTCTTGCTTCACAGAAGTGTTATATTTTTGTAATTGAAACATGCTTATGTACCCTTCCTACACCTGAATTATTATCACACATTCTTTTTCTTACTAGTATGCGAGAAAATATAATACTTAATCTTAACAATCAATAAAAAGAAGAGTCAATATATTCCCTAATAGTTCGAATTTTAAGTTTAAGTCTGACAAGTACAGATGTAGTACAGTTCATTATGATTATTTTTGTAGCATAACAGATAGAAATGTTTTATAATTTGAAATAGTTAAATATTTAGTAAACGCATTCAAATATCGTTCACTCTACAAGGGGGATTCTTCTTATGCAGCACACAAACAAATCTGGAACTTTAAATCGTGGTTTAAAAGAACGACATATTACTTTAATGTCACTGGGCTCAGCTATTGGCGTTGGGCTATTTTTAGGATCCGCTTCCGCCATTAAACTAGCAGGTCCTTCTATTTTGCTAGGCTATATGATTGCCGGTCTCGTTATTTTTTTCATTATGCGAGCGCTTGGGGAAATGGCAATTGAACAACCTGTTGCTGGTTCTTTTAGTAAATATGCATATGATTATATTGGACCACTCGCTGGTTATATTACTGGTTGGAATTACTGGTTCTTATGGGTTGTTACTTGTATGGCTGAAATTACAGCAGCTGGCATTTACATGCAGTACTGGTTCCCTGATATCCCGCGCTGGACTTGGGCATTACTTGCTCTATTATTAATGAGCGCTTTTAACTTCTTATCGGTAAAAGTATTTGGAGAACTTGAGTTTTGGTTTGCTCTCATTAAAATTGTCACAATTATCTGTATGATAGTGGTCGGAGCTGGTATTATTTTATTCGGATTCGGAAACGGTGGTATCGCTACTGGTATTTCAAATCTTTGGTCACATGGTGGCTGGTTCCCAAATGGATTTTCTGGGTTACTACTCTCCATGCAGATGGTACTATTCGCTTATTTAGGCGTTGAATTAATCGGTGTTACAGCTGGTGAGGCTCAAAATCCGAAGAAAACACTCGCAAAGGCAATTGATAACGTATTTTGGAGAATTCTACTCTTTTACGTTGGGGCATTATTCGTTATGATGGCAATTTATCCATGGAACGAACTTGGTGAGAAAGGCAGTCCATTTGTATTAACATTCCAGCAAATTGGTATCGCAAAAGCAGCAGGTATTATTAACTTTGTCGTATTAACAGCAGCTCTTTCTTCTTGTAACGGTGGTTTATTTAGTACAGGCCGTATGCTATATACATTAGCTCAGCAGAAAAAAGCTCCTGAAAGATTTGGTCGTTTAAATAAAAATGGCATTCCAAGCCAAGGAATTGTAGCAACTGCTATCGTTTTACTCATTGGTGTTATATTAAACTATCTCGTACCTGCAAAGGTATTTACATGGCTTACTAGCATTTCAACTTTTGGTGCAATTTGGACTTGGGGCATTATATTAGTCGCTCAAATTAAATTCCGTAAAAGCTTGCCTACTCAAAATAAACAAAAGTTATCATATAAAATGCCTTTATACCCATTAAGCTCATATTTCTCACTTGCCTTCCTTGCACTAGTCTTATGTATAATGGCGTATTCAGAAGATACACGAATTGCATTGATTGTCGGCCCAATTTGGCTTATCGGCTTAGCAATCGTATATTACATGAAAGGGTTTCATAAGATTGATGAAACACCTAACTCAAAAATTAGTTAAGCAAAACATCCCTTCCTTATTACTTGGAAGGGATGTTTTTATATCTATATAAATATTTCTCAACAAAATTCACGGTATTTTTACAATTTTTTAATATTTTTTATGTTTTCCGTCTTTATTTTTACAGAAAAATAAATTACATTATTAAAGCACATATATTTATTATTAGGGGGATTCTTCTATGAAGAATAAAAAATGGATTACATTTTCTTTAGCAACAGCAATTACACTAAGTATAGGGACCTCGTTCATACCGTCTACTTATGCCGAAAGCTCTGTAGACCCAGCTCCTGAAATCGCTGCAAAAGTTGTAAATCAAAACAATGGGAAGAAAGTATTATTTGATAATACACACGGTCAAACTGCTGGGACAGCTGACTGGGTTATTGACGGCGGCTTTTCTGACTTCGGAAACGGCATTGCAAAAAACGGATATCACGTAAAGGAACTTCGTAAATCAACACCTATTACGTACGAAGATTTAAAAGATTACAATGTATTTATCGTTCCAGAAGCTAATATTCCTTACAAAAAATCTGAGCAGGACGCTATGTTACAATATGTAAAAAATGGTGGTAGTATCTTCTTTATTGCTGATCATTACAATGCAGATCGTAATAAAAATCGCTGGGACTCTTCTGAAGTATTTAATGGATATAGACGCGGTGCTTGGGATAATCCAGCAAAAGGAATGTCTAATGAAGAAGCAAATTCACAAGCTATGCAAGGAGTAGAAAGCTCTGATTGGCTCTCTGACAACTTCGGTATTCGCTTCCGCTACAATGCACTTGGTGATGTTTCAGCGAAAACAATTGTATCACCTGAACAATCTTTCGGAATTACAAAAGGTGTTTCGTCTGTAGCAATGCATGCTGGTTCTACTCTAGCAATTACAAACCCAAAACTAGCAAAAGGACTTGTTTACCTTCCAGAAAATCCATCAAAATGGAATAACGCTGTTGATAGTGGCGTTTATAATGGCGGTGGTATTGCAGAAGGCCCATATGCTGCAATTGCAAAAGTAGGACTTGGAAAAGCTGCCTTTATTGGTGACTCTTCTCCTGTTGAAGATGCTACGCCAAAGTACGTTCGTGAAGATTCTGGCCAAACAAAGAAAACTTACGATGGTTATAAAGAAGAAAACGATGCTATCTTATTAGAAAACATCGTAAATTGGTTATCAAATAAAGAGACATTTACAAGTTTAGATCAAGTAAATGGTTTACAACTTGATTCACCTACAGCTCTACAGACATTTGAACAGCCAAGCTTATCAACAGAACCACAACCTGAACCTTGGGGTGCACCAAATGCAGGTTATCAATGGTTTAATACAAATACTTTCAAACCAGGTTCATACGGTTATAATGGTGCGGTAACAACAAGCGACTACGTCGTTACACACCCTAGCATTCTACCAAACAATGAAATTTTCCAAATGAAGATTCAAGTAAACAACTTACTACCTAATACAACTTATAACAACTATTCTTTAGGTATCTTCACTACTGGAGGAACACAAGTGGCTAAAGTACAAAATGCAAACGGCACTTGGCCATCTACTTTTGGATATAGCAGTGCATTTTCTTTCACAACAAACAGCTTAGGCTCTGCTGAGAAAGTTGTAAATGTACAGATTGATTCAAATACAATTGGACAAGCAACGCTTCGTCTACGCCAAAATACAACAACGAAATATAATGAAACTGTAACAATTAATAAGAAATAATAAAAAAGGCAATCCATACATGGATTGCCTTCTTCTCACTTCTCTTCCTTCGAGAAAAACATTCTTGAAATAACGATACCTATACTACCGACGATTAGGAATAACACTGCCCTAATCATCATCGATACCTCTGGTAAGTCAAGTAAGAATAACTTCCCTACCGTTACGACTAAAACGACTAAACCAGCATATAATATTTCATTCATATTTCTATTTCTTCCAAACCAAACCGCAAATAATGCATATACCATCCATAATAACGATACTGATACACTAATTACGCTTCCATCTGTAGATAAAACTTCACCGATTCTCGTAATTGTAATAAATACAATTATCATAAACCAATAGAGCACTATAGAATACATATATTTGCCGAAGCTCGCTAATACTTCTTTCGCTTCTCTCATGCAATAATAGAACGTTCCTATTAAAATAAGATGAGCAACAAAGCCTGCCGAAATAAATTGATCAAACGGGCTAAAAATAGTCTGTATCATTCCAATTGCGTAAACCGTCGCACTAACATACAATTTTATCTGTTGTTTTACTTTAATAGAAGTGACCATGCCGAGGAAACCTTGTAATAATAGTACAATCGCTGCATTCACTAAACTATACTCATATAAAATTGCTAAACTAAATGCTCCCATTGCGAAACCAAATAAGAGATTTGTAAATGTAGAATGTCTATTTTTCCTATATTCAAATACGAACATAGCGGCATGCACGATTGCACTAATAATTAATCCCCATGTTGTAAAATCAGGTATTTTTGAAATAGCTAGTATAAAGAACACTGCATTTGCACTAAATATCGCCAAACGTGGTTCTAGTATAAAACTTCTCTCCGTAAACATATGCCAAAATAATAGTAAATGAATCAAACCATATACAATCGTTAACTGTATTTGCAAGTTCTCTACTAACATTGACATAACAGCAAAGAAAACGAAAAGGACAATGGCAGCAACAGCGTAAGAAATCATATATAAGTATTTATAACGATTTTTCAACGCATACCATAATAAACTAAGTGTTAATACTGTCTCATATCCAAAGAAAATATAAGGATTAGGAGTCGTACTATTTAACAAGAATGGTACGAAGAACGCTCCGACCGCTACGAAAATAGTGAGATATTCCGATTGATATCTTTTCGCTAAATAAATACCTAAAATAACCCATGCAATATTACAGAGAAACGCGACACTTGCCGGAATAAATCCATATAAATAATGTGCTGCAAACGTTGTTAGAACAATCCCGGTAATACTTCCTCCAGCTAATACTAACCCTAACGCCTGCCGCTCTCTTTTAATTTGAATATCTCCTATATAATACAATCCGATAGATAATACGATACCAAACACAATTCGTATCGCTGGTGTTAATAAGCCAGCATCTACCCCTGCTTTAAATAACCAGATCACTCCAAGCAACATAATACCGACAAATACACGCGGTAACCATGTTTGACAAAACTTAATAATATTAAATGGCTCTGGTTTAAAAGCAGATATATCTACTTGTTTTACCTCACGTTCTTGCAAAGGCTCTTTTATCTTAACTATTTCTTCTTTTGGCTTTTCCTCCATTACCGTTTCAATATATTCTTTCTTGTTCTTACTAACATGTTGCTGAGCGTTTTCTACTTCTATTTCCCTTTGCTTCACTTTTAATTCAGCAAGTGCTTCTTGAATTGTTTCAATTGCCGTTTCGAGTGCTTCTATTTTCTTATCCAAATCCTTCTTCATACGCTCCCCCCTCATTTGTAACTCTCATTAAACCTATATATTACCAATTATCTTTATCATACTCTTAGTCTATTCATTTTCAATAGTATTTTTTCCAAAAAAGAAAGGCGTCTTCCAAAATCGGAAAACACCTTTTTACTCAGTTATTCTTATTTAAAACAATGCTAACGATGAAACCAAGACACATGCCTACAATAGCTGGAACAATCCACCCAACACCTTCTGTATAAAACGGAATGTATTTTAATGCTGACGTCCACTGATTCATCATTACATTTTTATTTAAAATATCAATTGCACTAAATATCGCTACAACCAAAACAGTTACTGCATATACGTATGCATACTTTCCAATATACTTATGGAATAACCCTAGAATAATAAGAGTTAATGCAATTGGATAAATAAATCCAAGAATTGGAACTGATACTTTTAAAATTTGCGTTAATCCTAAATTAGCTAAGATCATACTAACAACGCTTACTATAAATGCCCACACTTTATAAGATACTTTCGGAAATGCACTCGCAAAAAATTGACTACAAGACGTAACAAGTCCAATTGAAACACATAAACATGCGATAGTAAAAATAAGACCTAATAAAACGACTCCGCCCTGCCCAAATAATGTAGTCATAACTTGCGCTAACACTTTCGCACCGTTATCGAATGTTCCTAATGAGCCACTAATTGCCCCCACATATCCAAGGATGACATAAATAATCGATAATAATAATCCTGCCACAATGCCAGCAATACTCATATATTTCGCTAAACTTTTATCATCTTCAATACCTTTTGCACGTAATGCATTTGCAATAACAATTCCAAAGATTAAAGCAGCTAACGCATCCATTGTTAAATATCCATCTAAAAACCCTTGAAACATAGGAGCTTGTCCATAGTTCCCTATTGGTTCTTTCATATCTCCTACCGGTGTAAACATACTCTTTATAAAAATAAGTGCAATCATACATAATAATAACGGCGTCAATACTTTTCCAAACAATCCCATTAATTTAGATGGAGATAAACTTAACCAGTAAACAATACTAAAGAAAATAACTGTGTAAAACAACAATAGTCCGCTTCCTGCTTCAGGGAATAACTGACCTGGCCCCATTTCAAAAGCTAAACTTCCCGCACGTGGTATACCAAGCCCAGGTCCAATAAATACATACACGATACATGGAAAAATAATTGCAAATGAAGAATGAACCCTACCCGCTAACGTTTGAAAACTTCCTGCTTTTGCAATAGAGATAACACCTAATATAGGAAGACCTGTTGCTGATATAATAAACCCTACTAATGAAATCCAAACATGTTCTCCTGCTTCATACCCAAGGAAAGGTGGAAATATAAGATTCCCTGCTCCAAAGAACATAGAGAATAACATAAGGCTAATAAGTAAAATTTCTTTTTTCTGTAACAAT
>NZ_JBNLYE010000073.1:0-17273 GCF_050172095.1 Bacillus sp. GMs2/2 | reverse complement strand
TTTCAAAACTGAGGTATGTTTTTCTTTAATATGCTTTTGATTCATATATTTTTATTTGACTATAAATTTACAAAAATGTATATGAAATCTTATTTTTTGATAATATATAAGTAATAAATTCATAGAATTGGAGTGATGAGATGCAGCCGTTAGAAAGGGAGATTCATTCTAATATGCTGAAAGTGTGGCGAATTCACGCTTTAATTGGGACGGCAGTTATACTAACAGTCGTAATTGCGTATTTCTTTTTTATGATTAACTTTAACTGGTGGGGCTGGTTGTTTGGACTATTAGTAACAGGAGCTATTACATTTATTCCACTTGATTATTTTGTGTTTCCAAATTTACGTCAGCGCTATTATAGTTACAGATTAAATGAAGAAGAGATTGAGATTCAAAAGGGAATGTTCGTTGTAAAACGCGTACTTATTCCGATGATCCGTGTGCAGCACGTAACGATTGAGCAAGGGCCGATCATGAGAAAGTATAATTTAGCAGAATTACACATTTCAACAGCCGCAACTTCTCATAGTATTCCAGGTTTAACGAAAGAAGAAGCAGAACAGCTAAAAAGACAAATTGGAGAACTTGCGAAAGTGAGTGATAAGGATGTATAAGAGGCAACATCCGATTACGATATTGTTAGGTATTAGAGTTGCGAGTTTGTTGCCACTTATTATTCTTGTTTTATTTAAACCTGATGAACAAGTGGAACCTTGGTATTTATTTTATCTTTTCCTTCTGGTTGTTTTATTCATCATGGCTATTTTTTCAGCAATTAAATGGTATTTTAAAGTGTACTGGATTGAGAATAGTATTTTACATATAAAGCACGGTGTTTTTGTAAAGAAGGAAAGTTATTTAAATAAAGAACGTGTGCAAAATGTTAGTACGTCTTCTAACGTCATTTATCAGATGCTTGGGCTTATGAAGTTAAATATAGAAGTAGCGGGTGGTGGTAGTGAACCAGAAGTGATGTTGGCTGGTATTAAAGAAGACGAGGCAAAACATTTAATCTCTTTATTACATAAGAAAGAAACTACTGTAAAAGAAGAAATAGAAGAGGAAGAAAGCAAGACGGTTTATCAGTTAACAGCGAAAGAGGTTTTAGCAGCAGCGATTACATCTGGTCGGTTCGGACTAGTGTTTTCTGGACTGGTACTTCTTTACACAAAGTTTGATTTTGTTCTTCCTGAAGGATTCACAAGTAAAGTAGAAGCGTATGTGATGGGAAACGGTGTTTATAAACTAATTGTAATAGCATTAATTTTAATGGCAATTTCATGGATTATTTCCACGGCTGGATATGTGTTGAAATATGCAAACTTTAAAATTGAGCGAAAAGGGGAAGAAATTCGTATCGTTCAAGGGTTATTTGAAAAGAAAGAGTTTGTCTTAAAATTGCACCGAATTCAAGCGATTACTGTAAAAGAATGTATGCTTCGCCAGCCATTTGGTTATTGCGCTATTGAAGTGGAAGCAATTCACAGTATTGGAGCAGCAAGTAATGAAGTGATGCTGCATCCTTTTATGAAGAAAAAAGATGTACAGCACCTGCTCACAGATTTAGAGTTACCTTATGAAATTGAAGCGGAGATCGCTCACTTACCAAAAACAGCGTTGCGTCGTTATTTCATTATGGGCTGGTTAATAAGTATCATACTCACAGTTCTAATTGTTAGCGTAAGTATATATTTAAAACAATATATTGCGTTGTTTTTTATTTTACCGTTATTTATCGTGTTTTCGTTACTTGCGTATGCTAGATATAAAAGTGGCGGTTATGAATTAAGAGAAAATCAACTAACGGTTGTATATCGTAATTTTTCGAAATATACAGGAATAATGCGAAGAAGACATGTTCAAGCAGTAGGTTATAATCAATCGTATTTTCAAAGAAAGGATGAATTATGTACAACTCTTGTAGCGGTAGCGGGGCGGGGTTATGAAGTAAAGCATATGAGAAAAAAAGATTCACTTCGTATATATAATTGGTACAAAGAAAAAGGAAACACCGGTGTGTAATGGTGTTTCCTTTTTGTGTCATGATTTGTCGATAAGTCGATATATTCGAAGAATCGCTGATATAATTCGAGTTGCGCTGATATATTCAGAAAAACGCTGATATAATTCGAGTTGCGCTGATATATTCGAAGAATCGCCGGTATAATTTCACATACCGTGGTTTCCGAAATCCAAACTCAAAAAAATTAAACTAACACATCAAAAGTAGTCACAAAAGAAGGGCGAGAGAAAATACTCTTTTGCTGTTCCGCATGTGGATGCGCTTGAGTCTGAGGTTTTCCTTCTACTTGCGTGGGACGTTTTTTATGAGCGTTTTCGAATGAACGTGATTCTGTCCAGTCTTTAAAGTTTTGCTCTGTTTCCCACATCGTTAAGATGACATATGTATCGTTACTTAATGGGCGTAGAACGCGGATCGCTTGGAATCCTGGTTCGTTTTCGATAAGGCCTGCGCGGTTTTTAAAGCGGTTTTCAAATACAGAGCGACCTTCGTCTGTTACAGAAATGTTGTTACAAACGATATAGCCAGGTTGTCCTTTGAATTCACCGACAGCATCTAGTACGTCATACTGAAGTGAACCTTCTACTAATTCTCCTGTATTTTCTTTATAAAACATATCTTTTTCATTATTTTTTGCAGTGAAATGTGCTTGTTCTAGAGGTGTTTCGTATGAAATAATAGCCTTCATTTTAATGCCCCCTTACTAGTTTGTTTCTATTATATCAACTCTCTTAAAAAACTTCGAAGATTATATACATAAAGATACTTCTTTTTCAAATAATAAATGTACCATCATTTGGAAAGAAGGACGATGTATGAAGAAAGTAAAGTGGACTTTATTAGGCGGCGTCGCAACGTTCGTAGTAGCGATTGTACTCTATAAACTTATCGTGTTAGCTGGTGGCTATATGATGGATGAAAAGCAGCTCGTTTTCCACTCTTCATCACGTATCGTTGACCAGAAAGGGAAAGAAATTACGAAATTATATGTAGAAAATAGAGACCTCGTACCGATCGAGCAAATTCCGAAGTATGTGCAGCAGGCGTTTGTTGCGGTGGAAGATTCTCGTTTTTATGAGCATCAAGGGATTGATTATCCGTCTATATTCCGTGCTCTTTATAAAGATACGTTAGCTAGAGAGAAGGTAGAGGGCGGTAGTACCATTACGCAGCAACTCGCTAAAAACGTCTTTTTAACTCGTGAAAAAACATTTACGCGCAAATTGAAGGAAGTCGCAATTTCTCTTCAATTAGAGCAAAAATATACGAAGCAACAAATTCTTGAAATGTATATGAATCATATTTATTTTGGTCATGGGGCTTACGGTATTCAAGCAGCAGCAAAGTTATATTTTAATAAAAATGTTGAGGATTTAACAGTAGAGGAAGGGGCAATGCTTGCAGGCCTTCCGAAGTCACCAAACGGATATTCACCATACTATTCTGCAGAGAAGAGTAAGGAACGCCGCGATCTAGTATTGTCACTTATGCATAAACAAGGCTATTTGACTGCAGAAGAAAGCGTTCGTTATCAAGGGAAGACAATTGCTCTATATAAAAATTTAGATGAGAATGAGCTTGCATATATGCCGTATATTGATATGGTCATAGATGAAGCCGCTCGTTTATACGGGTTGTCTCATCAAGAAGTACTTCGCGGAGGATATACGTTTGTCGTACCTATGGATGAAAAGATTCAAAAGGTAGCATATAACCAGTTTCAAGATGCAAGGAATTTTCCTGGGAAAGAAGAAGGGGCGCAAGGTGCTTTCTTATTAATGGATAATCGTACGGGAGGGATTAAAGCGGCGATTGGGGGAAGAAAGTACGTCCCGAGAGGATTTAATCGTGTTTTTGCCAAAAGGCAGCCCGGATCTGTTTTAAAACCACTTATCGTTTATGCACCAGCACTAGAAACGAAAAAGTATAATCCGTATTCTTTATTAACGAATGAAAGAAATTCTTTTGAAGGGTATGAACCTCGAAATTATAATCATGAGTATTCAAAAGAAATGACGATGTATGATGCGATTTTAGAGTCGGCAAACGTACCGGCAGTTTCTTTATTAAATGAGTTAGGGGTAGAAGAAGGAAAGCAATATTTAGAAAAAGGAAATGTCCATATTGCAGATGCTGGTTTAAGTACAGCGCTTGGGGGACTAAAAAATGGCGTTTCAACATTTGATCTTGTAAAAATGTATCGTTCATTTTTAGCAAATGGAAATATTATTGAGCCGCACGTTATTGATAAAGTATTGAATAGACACGGTGCAGTCATTGGGGAATCTCCAAAAGTAGAGACGAAAATCTTCTCGAAGCAGACAGCATGGTATATGACGAAAATGTTAGAAGGAGTTGTGAAGGAAGGAACAGCGAGAGCTGGTGTATATAACGGTGCGTTAGCTGGAAAAACGGGTACAACTTCATTGCCAAATGACGATAAGGGAGCAAGAGATATGTGGTTCGTCGGCTATACACCTAACTTAGTAGGCGCTGTTTGGATTGGTTATGACCGTACGGATAAGGAGCATCAGTTGCAAGGAGAAAGTGCATCTGCGACAAAATTGTTTAAGAAAATTTTAACGAAGGCTAATGTAGAACATAAAGAGAAGTTTATGAAGCCTGAAGGTGTGGAAACAATCGGCGCTCCGATTCGACTGCGCAAAATTGAAGATGTAAAAATGAAACTATCATTTAGCCCTTTCGGTTTATTTAAAGCAAAATTAAGTTGGACGCCACTTCCAGATAACAGAATTATGTACCGAATCTATAGAGTGGAGAACGGAATTCATACACATGTTAGCACTGTAAATGGTGCTGGGGAATATGAGGAAAAGTTCGTTAACATATTTTCAAAACCGAGCTTTTACGTTGTACCATATAATACACAAACGAATCGTGAAGGAGAAAAGTCAAAAGTAGCTAAACCATAGTTTTTCTCTGTGTTATAATAAGAATGTTGTGAAAATAGTAAGCGTTTTTAAGAATGTTTGTGTCAATTTAATGAACAACGTACATAATATTATGCATTTTGTTTTTACAAGCTGTATAGTAAAAAAAGATAAATATCGAACGTATTCGAAGCATTGGTAAGGAAGGGAGCAAGGGTCTTGGTAAGAACTATAAATGAGACATTTTTAAAAGCATGTAGGGGGGAACGTACCGATTATGTACCAGCATGGTATATGCGTCAAGCAGGTCGTTCACAGCCGGAATATAGAAAGATTAAAGAAAAGTATTCTTTATTTGAAATTACACATAATCCAGAGTTATGTGCTTACGTTACAAAATTGCCGGTTGATCAGTATAACGTAGACGCAGCAATTCTTTATAAAGATATTATGTCACCACTACCTGCAATTGGTGTGGATGTAGAAATTAAATCAGGTATTGGCCCAGTTATTGATAATCCAATCCGTTCTTTACAAGACGTAGAAAAACTAGGGGAAATCAATCCAGAAGATGACGTACCGTACATACTAGATACAATTCGTTTATTAACGACAGAAATGTTAGACGTACCGTTAATCGGTTTTTCAGGAGCTCCATTTACATTAGCGAGCTATATGATTGAAGGCGGTCCATCTCGTAACTACCATAATACGAAAGCGTTCATGTATGCAGAGCCAAAAGCTTGGTTCGCTTTAATGGATAAACTAGCAGATATGGTTATTACATATTTAAAAGCGCAAATAAACGCAGGAGCAAAAGCAGTTCAAATTTTCGATTCTTGGGTTGGAACAGTAAATGTAGCAGATTATCGCGTATTTATTAAACCAGCAATGGAGCGTATTTTTGCAGAAGTTCGTAAGATGGGTGTACCGATGATTATGCACGGCGTAGGAGCTGCACACTTAGTGAATGAGTGGCACGACTTACCGCTTGATGTAGTCGGCTTAGACTGGCGCTTACCGATTGAAGAAGCACGTGCACGTGGCGTTCATAAGGCGGTACAAGGTAATATGGACCCTTCATTCTTACTTGCACCATGGTCTGTTATTGAAGAACATGTAAAAGGTATTTTAGATCAAGGGATGAAACAGCCGGGTTATATCTTTAACTTAGGTCACGGTGTATTCCCAGAAGTAAATCCGGATACATTAAAACGTTTAACTACATTTATTCATGAATACTCTAAAGGGCAGTTAGCGAAGTAAAGGAGAATTGCTGTATGAAAAAGAAAATTGGTTTGCTTGTAATGGCATACGGAACGCCATATAAAGAAGAAGATATTGAACGTTACTATACACATATTCGCAGAGGAAGAAAGCCAAGTCCTGAAATGCTAGAAGATTTAACAGAGCGTTACCGTGCAATTGGTGGTATTTCTCCTTTAGCTACTATTACATTAGAGCAAGCTAAGAAGTTAGAGAAGCGTTTAAATGAAGTACAAGATGAAGTAGAGTACCATATGTATCTTGGCTTAAAACATATTGAACCGTTTATTGAAGATGCGGTGAAAGATATGCATAACGACGGAATACAAGATGCAATCGCACTTGTTCTTGCACCTCACTATTCTACGTTTAGCGTGAAATCATACGTTGGACGAGCACAAGAAGAAGCTGAGAAACTTGGAAACTTAACAATTCACGGCATTGATAGCTGGTATAAAGAGCCAAAATTCATCCAATACTGGGTTGATGCAGTGAAAGGCATATATAACGGTATGTCAGATGCAGAGCGTGAAAAAGCAGTATTAATCGTATCTGCACATAGCTTACCAGAGAAAATTATTGCAATGGGCGATCCATATCCAGATCAATTAAATGAAACAGCGGATTATATCGCGCGCGGAGCTGAAGTAGCAAACTATGCAGTAGGTTGGCAAAGTGCAGGAAACACACCAGATCCTTGGATTGGTCCAGATGTACAAGATTTAACGAGAGAACTAAATGAAAAGCACGGTTATACTTCATTCGTATATGCACCAGTTGGATTTGTTGCGGAACATTTAGAAGTTTTATATGACAACGACTTTGAGTGTAAAGTTGTAACGGATGAAATTGGTGCGAAATATTATCGTCCAGAAATGCCAAATGCATCGGACGCATTTATTGATTGTTTAACAGATGTTGTATTAAAGAAAAAAGAATCTGTACTGTAAGAAGAAAGGGGGAGCCTGCTTGAGGAAAAAAGTTGTGATCGTCGGCGGAGGCATCACTGGATTAACAGCAATGTATAACTTACAAAAAAATATTCATGAAAAAAACTTGCCGATTGATACATTACTTATAGAAGCATCGGGTAAACTTGGCGGAAAAATTCAAACCGTTCGAAAAGATGGATTTACAATTGAGCGCGGACCGGATTCTTTCTTAGCACGAAAAGAAAGTGCAGCAAGATTAGTGAAAGAATTAGGTCTTGGCGATGAACTTGTAAATAATCAAGCCGGTCAATCATTTATCCTCGTAAACAATCGGTTACATAAAATGCCGAATGGATCAATGATGGGAATTCCAACGCAAATTACGCCGTTTCTATTTTCCGGGCTGTTCTCCCCAATTGGTAAACTAAGAGCTGGTTTTGATCTATTAATGCCGAGGTCAAAGCCAGTATCTGACCAATCACTCGGACAATTTTTCAGACATCGTCTTGGAAACGAAGTGGTTGAAAACTTAATAGAACCGTTACTATCGGGTATTTATGCAGGGGATATTGATGAAATGAGCTTAATGTCAACATTCCCGCAAATGTATCAGATTGAGCAGAAATATCGCAGTATTTCACTCGGTATGCGTACGCTCGCTCCGAAAGAAGAGAAAGCTGAACCGAAAAAGGGAATGTTCCAAACAGTGAAAACAGGTTTAGAATCTATCGTAAAATCTCTCGAAGCAAAGATGCATGAAGGTACGATAATAAAGGGAACTCGCATTGAAAAAGTTGCAAAACAGGGTGATGGTTATACAATTACTCTTAGTAACGGAAAAGAAATAGAAGCGGACGCCATCGTAGTGGCAACTTCGCATAAAGTATTGCCGTCCATGTTTGCTCAGTACAAGCAGTTTCGTTTCTTCCGTAATATTCCATCCACATCCGTTGCGAATGTGGCACTTGCTTTCCAAAAGTCTGCAATCCAGCGCGATATTAATGGTACAGGATTTGTCGTATCACGAAATAGCGATTACACCATTACAGCATGTACGTGGACGCATAAAAAATGGCCGCATACAACGCCAGAAGGAAAAACACTCCTTCGCTGTTACGTTGGACGTGCTGGTGATGAAGCGGTTGTAGAACAAACTGAAGAAGAACTCGTTCAGCTCGTACTAGAAGATTTAAAGAAGACGATGGATATTACAGAGGATCCAGAGTTTACAATCGTAAGTCGCTGGAAAGAAGCGATGCCTCAATATACAGTAGGCCATAACGAGCGAATGAAACAGCTCACAACATTTATGGAGAAAGAGTTGCCAGGTATATACTTGGCAGGCAGCTCCTATGCTGGCGCTGGACTTCCAGACTGTATTAATCAAGGTGAGGAAGCTGCAAAGCGTGTATTATCTCATTTGGAGAAAGTAATAGATGCTGAATTAATCGCACAATAAATTATAAGAAACGCCTTCAATCATATTGAAGGCGTTTCGTTTATTATATAAAATACTTATTCGCCAATAAACATATATAAGTTATTTGGCTTTATAACAGCATCTCCTGCATAAATAACCCACTCTGTTAAGTTATCAAAATCTAAATGATAACTATTTCCTTCACTCATATCTTCTATGAAATATGGTTCATTAATGAGTATTCCTTGAATGAAATCTTCCGTAATGTTTTGCATTTCAAACCACATATGTTCACTTTTTCCTTCTTCGTAGGAGACACCAAACTTAGCAAGGAAACGAAAATCTTCATTTGATTGTTCAATGTGAAAAATGTTGCTGAAATACCCAAAAGTATTTTTCGCATTGTAAGCCATACGATCGGTTTCACTATTTGTTTTATAGAACATGAGCCCTGTAGCTTCCTCGTGTTCTTTGAAAAAACTTTCAATATATTCTTCTGAAGTATTAAATTTGAATAAGAGAACGGATGGAGATTGATGGTATTCATCTCGGGCATCCATTCCGCCTAAGAATGTATTTTGTGCATCTATTGGTTGTAGTTTCACTTCCTCATCTTCGATTGAAGATAATTGGTCCATACTCGTTTTATGCCCTATATAAGATAATCCTTTTTCCCACGGAACAGCGACTGTATGTATAGAACCTTGCTGACTATGCGCGATAACGATAGGCTCATTCATAGGGACTTGTCCATTCTCAACGGCATTATTAGCAAATGTTTGAAAGAGATCGCTAATGCCGTAGTAGGAAGAAATGCGATTTGGAATAATTAACTCTATTTCAGTTACGCCTGCTCTTAAAAGACCATGTGTATGAAACCAATATTGCGTAGGCTCACCGTCTTTATCGTCTTCATAAACGGAATGAATAACGTATAAGTCAGGAATGTCAGGTAATAATTCATTTTCAACGTGATATTCAATATAGCTTCTAGATATCACTTTCATTGCTGCACTTGAATCGATTACAAATAACAAATCTGGGGCGAGATTCCATAAGAACTGTAACTGCTGGAAAAAGCAGTCCAGTACATCGCCTACAAATAGCGTACGAGTGAAAATTTCAGTGCCGAAAGCTGCATCTTCAAAATTACGATCTACGATTGTAGCATCTTGTCTATTGTACATTTTATATCCTTCTGGATCGTTCGGTTCATCAATATGCAGTTCATACGGTATGACTGTTTCACCCATATGTAATTCAACAATAAGGCTTGTCTCATCACTATAAACAATTTTTAAATCATCAACTTTAGTAGCGATCGTTTCTAGTCGCTGTTTTAACTGCTCAATTGTAATTCTAGTTGGTATAACGGCAATCATATCTGAAAAATGACGTTCTAATGTTCCATTCATAGCTGCGCGGTATGTTTCTGTTTGCACTTCCATCCAATCACTCCTATTCAAATGAATCCATTTTACATGCCAATTAAATGTCGGTATTTTCTGTTTTCTCTCTCTAACATTATAGAGTGTATTTGTAGAAGGTGTAAAATTATTATTTTGTATTATAGTTTGAAAGCTTGTAAATTAAATAAATCTTTTGTAAAATTTGTCGAAATATAGTTCTATATAACGAATCATTTGTTATGATAGAAATGCTGAGAAAATATGAAATAGAGAGAGGAAAATGGCTGTGAAGAAATTGTTAAGTGTCTTTTTATCATTCTTGCTATTGCTTTCATTTACTGGAACTTTAGCGCAAGCAGAAGAAACTGCTTCTATGTCAGTAGAAAAAGCAATTCAAGTATTTAAGCAGCAAGGGAAAACGAAGGGGATAGTAGAAGGATATATTGTTGGATATACGCAAAGTTCTTCTAAATATACGAAGGATCCAGCTAAGTTTGATGATACAAACGTAGCAATTGCAGATTCGCCAAACGAAACGAATCCAGACAAAATCATGCCCGTTCAGTTACCGAAAGGTGATGTGAGAACGGCAGTGAATGTAAAAGATCACCCTGAAAATATCGGGAAGAAAGTTAGTTTGACTGGGACCCTTGAATTATATTTTAGTAACCCAGGTCTAAAATCAGTAACAGCTTATAAGTTTCAAGGTGAAGGACAAAACCGTGTTAGCGATGTAGTAGCTTCACCGAACGGTGGAGAAGTTGCTAAAGGAACAGCGGTAACATTAACGACGAATACAGAAGACGCAACAATCTACTATACGTTAGATGGCTCTAATCCTACTAATAAAAGCGTTCGTTATAATGGACAAATTGTAGTGAATGAAAATAGTGTAGTGAAAGCAATCGCAGAAAAAGAAGGACTTACTCCTTCAGCAATTTCGACATTTTCATTTATTATCGTAAATAATGAACAGGTTCGTATTCATGACATTCAAGGGAAATCACATATGTCTCCTTACAACGGGAAGAAAGTAAACAATGTGGAAGGCGTTGTCACAGCGCTTGATAAAAACGGCTTTTATATAGAAGGTAATCAGCCAGATAATGATCCAGCTACTTCAGAAGGTATGTACGTATATAAAAAAGATGCGAATGTAGCAGTAGGAGATCTTATTCAAGTTGATGGAGTAGTAGAAGAATATGTTGGACCAGGATATGCAGAGCGATTTGAAACAGACTTAACGACGACTGAAATTAAAGCGAGCCGCGTTGCTGTAATCGCAAAAGATCAATCTTTGCCAGCACCGATTGTACTTGGGGAAAACGGTGTGAAAATCCCGGACCAGATTATTGATAATGATGCATTTGGTTTATTTGATCCAAATGAAGATGCAATCGACTTCTATGAAAGTATAGAAGGTATGCGTGTTACGATGCCAACACCAAAAATTATTACACCTCAGAAAAACGGAAATTTATATGTAACAGTAAAAAATGGTGGAGATAAAATAGTAACACAATATGGCACACCTCTATTAGATGAAAATCAATTAAACCCAGAGCGCCTTTCTGTAAAAGTACCTCGCGATTATGTAGCAAAAGTAGGAGATACTTTTACTGGAGATATAACAGGGGTAGTAGGATATGATTACGGTTCTTTCCGTATTTCGCCAATAACAGAACTGCCAGCTGTAGTGGATGGTGGATTTAAGCAAGTAGGGGCAAATATTCAGCCACGTCTTGATAAGTTAACGGTTGCTACATATAACATTGAAAACTTCTCAGCGAATAAAAAAGAAACAACAGATGAAAAAGTAAAAGCGTTAGCGTATTCTATTAAATACAACTTAAAAATGCCAGATATTATCGGTGTAGAGGAAATGCAAGATAATAACGGATCAATTAATGACGGTACAACAGATGCGTCATTAAGCGCAAAACGTATCATTGATGCAGTTCTAGAAATTCGTGGGCCGAAGTATGAGTATGTAGAAATCGCTCCAAACAATAATCAAGACGGAGGAGCACCAGGAGCGAATATTCGCGTCGGCTTCTTCTATAATCCATCACGCGTGAAATTAGCGACGGTACCGAAGTTACTTGATAAAAATGTTGTTCGTATTGGAGACGAAAATCCATTGTTTGAAAGTACACGTAAACCGCTAGCGGCAGAATTTACGTTCCAAGGACAAAACATTGTTGTCGTTGCAAATCACTTAAACTCAAAACTAGGAGATGCAACGCCATTTGGAAAAGTGCAGCCGCTCGTATTAAAGAGTGAAGACAAACGAATTCAGTTAGCACAAGAAGTAAATTATTTCGTGCAAGGAATTCAGAAAAAGAATACAAATGCACCAGTTGTTGTGTTAGGTGATATGAACGATTTCGAATTCTCTAAACCACTAAAAACACTAGAGGGAACAATCTTAAAAGATATGTTAAACACAGTGCCGAAAGAGAATCGTTACACGTACATTCATGAAGGAAATGCACAAGTGTTAGATCATATTTTAGTAACAAACAACATCGCACCGCACACAATTGTAGACCCAGTACACTTAAACTCAAACATTATGAAAGAACACGGACGTGTAAGTGACCACGACCCAGTACTTGCTCAAATTGATTTGAAGAAGGCTTCTTAAAGTGGGGAACGCTTAGGTGACTAAGCGTTCTTTTTTTGCATCGTTATAGAATAGTATAAAGAGATGATTCCTTTTTTTGTAATCTAATGATAAAATTGATTGAATATTCAGTTTTTAACAAGGAGGACAACAATGCAGTTACAAATAAATGGAAAGGTAATGAATCAGTTTGCAATTTTTTTTAGTACGATCGTCATGCTTCAGTTTGTAGCTGATATAACAGGACTTACAAGCAATCTAGATATTACGTATAACTTAATACATACAGCAGCTTCTTATATAACATTTAGTTTGGCGGTTATTTTCACTTTAATAGGTGCAAGAAGAGAATTAAGTAAATATGCAATTGTTTCATTATGTTTAGTTGTAGGTATTAAAGCGATTTATTTTGTAGCGGTTGTTATTTTATGGGGGTTGGCAGGTACGCCATAAGTGAATAGTAAATAAACCCTAATTTCCAATATAGTAAGGAAATTAGGGTTTTATTATACTTGAAACGCTTTTCTACACCGCTCTCTTTTTTGCAGTCTTCTTTTATATTTTTTTCTATCCCGCTTTACTCCTTGTATATACATAAGTAAGCTAACGAAAAGGAAGAAAGCACATTGCGTCATTAAAATATATGGTGACATGCCTTGCAATGGTTGTTTCGGATCATATAAATGAAAAGGTGCTCCGCCTATTGAAGGAAGTATTGTATTTAGCAGGACGTACGGAATGGAGGCGGCTGCAAATGGAAAGAGAATTGCCATATAGTCTTTTTGTGACCATACAGATGCAGCAAGTCCTAAAAGGGCCATTAAACCTGCAAATAAAAAATTAATTCCGATATATACAGCAATGTAAGTGAGAGGCGCATCAAAATATAGGTTTGCGAACATTCCATCAGCATTTATGATGCCTGAACCAACAGTAGGTGTTCCGTCTGGAATGGTTAATTTGCAAAATAATAACGATAAGATGAATGGAAGTGTATAAAGAAATCCTCCGCAAAAAAAAGTAACGATATATTTCGCTACTGAATAAGGAAATATAGAAATCCCCTTACTCACAAACGGTTTAAAACCATCGGACTTATCTGAATTGTAACTTGTACTAAAGGGGAAACTCGCAATAACTGGCATTAATAATAAATAAACATCCATTTCATTGTCGCGAAATCCAATCCATTTTAAATCTGTTGATATAGGACCATTTGCTGCGTTTCCTAAATAACGAATTACATAATAATAGTGATAAATGCAAATAAGAACGAATCCACTAAGCATCATAATTAAAGAAATACGACTACAAAAAGCTTGCTTTATATTTAAACGAAGTGCACGCATCATGACTGAAAAAGCCTCCACTGTTTTGATAAACTTGTCTATTTTCTATATTACTATTAATTGTAAAGATTTTCTTGTTTTTTTATTTGATTATTTGAAAAAGAGGAATTTTGTTGTTGTGAAGTAAGGTTTAGCTGAAATTAATTTTTCTAAAATATGGTTGACAATTAAGTATTACATTTGTAATCTTAATTATAGATTACAAATGTAATACTTAGGAGTGAAACATACGATGACAAATCAATTACCTAAAATATCTGAAGCGGAATTAGAAATTATGAAAGTACTTTGGTCGAATTCTCCGCAAACAGCGAATGAAATTATAGAAGAACTGGAAGATGCAATGGACTGGAAACCGAAAACAATCCGCACATTAATTAATCGATTAGTGCAAAAGGAAGCCGTTTCTTACCATCAAGATAAAGGGCGTATGTACGCTTATTACCCGTTAGTATCACAAGATAATTATTTGCAAGTGGAAACGAAATCTTTACTAAAACGTTTTTGCGGTGCAGCGTTTAAGCCATTACTTGTTAATTTCTTAAAAGAGGAGAAATTATCTTCAGAAGATATTAATGAATTAAAACGCATTTTAGATGAGAAGACAGAGGAGAATAAGAGGAAGGATCGATAAAAATGATAAACACGCTTATAAATGTATACCTTCCTCATTTTTTTGATTGGCTTATAGAAACGTCACTTATGGCTAGCATATTAGTCGGATTTATTTTATGTATAAAAGTTCTATTTAGAAATAAATTAACCCCCCGGTGGCAATATATGTTGTGGATCGTATTAATGATAAGACTCCTTTTACCGTGGTCGCCAGATAGCTCTTATAGCATTTACTCATTACTTTCTTATAGTTCTAGCGTATCGGAAGTTATTCCAAAAAATATGCCGGCTACTGAGAATATAGTGAACATAGAAAGCGACCGTAAAGTGGAATTGGAATCAAATTCTAAAATGGTGACAAAAACTAGCGAACCGGAAGTAAAAGTCAGTTCGGAAAAACAGACTACATTTTCTTTATACAAACTTGCTTTGTATGTTTGGCTAGCTGGGGTAATCATATTAGCAGCCATCACGTTTCTTACAAATAGACGTTTATATTCTTACATAAAGAAAAAACCGGATATTACGGACGAACAGGTCACTACAGTGTTTAATCGCTGTAAGCAGTCTATGAAAATGAAGAAGGCAGTTTCATTACGTCTTGCAGGAAAGATTGCAAGTCCAACGGTTTTTAGTTTCTTTCGCCCGAAAGTATTACTATCAAAAAAACATATGAAAGTATTAAATGAACAACAATTACAATATGTCTTTTACCATGAGTTAGCTCATATTAAGAGAAACGATGTAGCTGTAAATTGGATTATGTACAGTTTAATCCTATTAAATTGGTTCAATCCAATTCTTTGGTACGCCTATTTTTGTATGCGAGAAGATCAAGAATTAGCCTGTGATGCATATGCACTTACTTTTATAGATAAAGAGGAACAAATTGCATACGGTCATACAATTATTACCCTTTTAGAACACTATTCCTATCAAGTACCAAGCCTAGCAAATTTAAGTAGAAATAAACGAACACTAAAAAGGAGAATCATTATGATTAAAAAATTCCAAAAGAAATCGTATCGTCTTTCTTTACTTGGAGTGATTGTCATAGTTGCTATAGCATCTCTTTCTTTATTCAACGCACGTGCAACGGAAGGGAAAGAAAAACAAAAGGATAAAGTAGAGCAGTCAAAGGATGCTTTCCAAAATGCTGTAGATACATTATTTGGTACAGAGGAAAAGGCGAGAAAAGAGTGGGGGATGTCAAAATGGCAATATGAAAACCGAACAGCCTTTTTATATCATGCTGAAAAAGCTTTAACAAAGGAAGAGTTTGAGAATTATGTGCAGTTATATAAAGAGGTATTGCAGATCGAGAAAAAAGGATTAGTTAGATTAAACTTACCCGAAAATTTCCAAGGGGATATAAAAGAGGTGAAAGAAGAGCGCTTAAGTACAGAAAATCGTGAAAAATTAAAAGAAATTCATAATAAAACAACTCCTTATGAGGATAAGGTAGGGAAATATTTAACATATACAGTTGAAGAAGTGCAGCAACATGTTGATTTCCAAATCAAGAGGCCAACTTATACAATTAAAGGATATACCCAAAAAGACGAAAGAGTGAATTATTATCTTAAGATAAAACCGGAATTCACTATTGAATTAGAATATACGAACGGAAAAGGAAATTATACAATTTCTCAATCGCAAGTTTTTGGGGAAAGCAAAGACCCATTTAGCCACCAGTTTATAGTGCCTGAAAATATAGAAAAGTACGAACTAGAAGGGAATCAAATATTCTACGCTACTCATCACTCGGATAGTAATTTACAAGGTATGAAGATGATTGTTCCAGCAAAAGGGAAAAATAGTGCATACCAAATCGTTATTATTAATCATAGTTTAGAGAACCCAGGAGAAGCAGTATTCGATAAGAATGTAAATAAAGAAGAATTAGAGAAAATTATGCTTTCTATGTTGAAATAGCAAAAAGGTGTTCTTAAGATGTATATCTCTAGAACATCTTTTCCTTTTCTCTTTTCTTCTGATAAACTATGGAAAGTATGATATACACTGACTGGAATTTTTTTATACTGGAAATAATAAAAAGAGAACTTGTGTAGAATGTAAGCGTGTGGTAATATCAAAGATGTACTGATTGACTATATTATCCAATTGGTCATTTTTGGAGGTGACAATGTGGCGATAGATCGAAAACGTTCTATTATTGAAGCTGCAACAAAGTCTTTTTCAGCGTTCGGTTATAAAGCAACAACGATGGATCAAGTAGCGAAGTTAGCGAATGTAGGAAAAGGAACGATTTATACTTTTTTCAAAAATAAAGAAGAGCTATTTGGTGAAATTATTTCTAATTTAATTACAGAAATGAAGCAAGTTGCAGAAAATGCAATTCGTTCAGATGTTTCATTTTTTGAAAATGTACATAGAGCATTATATAGCATCTTGGAATTTAGAAAAGAACATCAGCTCATGATTAAATTAATTCAAGAAGAGCGCGATATGGGAACGAAAGAAGTACAAGAAGTGATGCAACAAGTTGATGTGGAAATCGTTTCTGTTATTCAATCGTATTTAAAAATTGCGATTGAAAAAGGTGAAATTAGCAAATGTGATCCAGAAATTACAGCATTTATTATGCTTCGTCTATATGTATCGCTTATTTTTGATTGGGAAAAAAATCATGAACCGCTAGAAAAAGAAAAAATTGCAGAGTTATTTGAACTTTATTTACTAAAAGGATTGTCGAACTAAGATAATCCCTTTCATTTT
>NZ_JBNLYE010000072.1:0-17338 GCF_050172095.1 Bacillus sp. GMs2/2 | reverse complement strand
AAAAAGAGAAAATATAAATAGAAGTTAACTTCTAATTGTTATTCAGACAATCAGAATTGACTGGAATTTTGTGAAGCGCTACAATAAGAGTCTATTAGTAATGACGTAATTTATTTCGAAAGCGTTTTTACAGTATAATATTCGAAGTATGAAGTCTTACATGTATCCCGAGCTTTACTAGGGATTGCCCTATAAACTTTTAGGTAAATTATAAGGAGGACTATCCTATGTTTAAAAAATTATTCGGTTTTGGTTCAAAAACAAATGAAGAAACAATCGTAGCTCCATTAACTGGAGCAGTGAAAAATATTGAAGAAGTACCAGATCCAGTATTTGCTGGTCGTATGATGGGTGACGGTGTTGCAATCGATCCTACTGAAGGTGTAGTTGTATCTCCAGTTGATGGTGAAATCGTACAATTATTCCACACAAAACATGCTATCGGAATTAAAGCGAAAAACGGTACAGAAATTTTAATCCACGTTGGATTAGAAACTGTAAAAATGGAAGGCGAAGGTTTCGAAGCTCACGTTTCTGAAGGCCAAGCTGTAAAAGCTGGAGATAAATTAATCTCATTCGACTTAGAATTAATCCGTGAAAAAGCGAAAAGCACAATTACTCCAATTGTTATTACAAACACAGATGCAGCTGAGTCTATTAAGACAACTGTAGGCGTAGCAGCTACAAAAGGTTCAACAGAAGTAATGAAAGTTACAATGAAATAATTGCAATATAAGAGGAATCCGTTTCGTATGAAATGGATTCCTTATTTTTGTTGCGTGTTCAGTATGTATGTTAAAATACTCTAGGCACTTGGAAATAGGGTTTCACATATATGTGGATAAGGCGCATTTTTCTTAGAAAAAATATAAGAGAAATGCGCCTTTTGTATATTCACATTTCTTTTGTTCTATTCTAATGTAAGTTATGATGAATGGTAAGAAATCGAATATAGGGGTGGGTTTGAATGAAACGAGTGTTATTTGTTTGTACTGGCAATACATGTCGTAGTCCAATGGCTGAGGCGTTGCTTCGTCATCACGGAGGAGATAAGTTTGAAGTGCAATCTGCTGGTGTTTTCGCCTATCCTGGGAGCGATGCATCGGTACATGCGAAGGAAGCTTTAGCTGAAAAAGGAATTTTAATTGATCATGCGGCGCAGCAAATAAATGAAACTTTGCTTGATTGGGCTGATATTGTCGTAACGATGACAGAAAACCATAAGCAAATTGTACTTGGGCATTATCCGAGCGTTGAAAAGAAATTAAATACGTTATATGGATTAACTGAAGGTATAGGCAAGGACATTTCAGATCCATTTGGAGGCTCGCTTTCTA
The DNA here is from genome assembly GCF_050172095.1 of Bacillus sp. GMs2/2. Taxonomy (NCBI): domain Bacteria; kingdom Bacillati; phylum Bacillota; class Bacilli; order Caryophanales; family Bacillaceae; genus Bacillus; species Bacillus sp. GMs2/2. The sequence goes on along the minus strand of NZ_JBNLYE010000072.1, from coordinate 16,001 downwards.
TTTATAAAGAAACGTTAGATGAGATGGAAAAACTTGTACAAACTTTACTGAAAAAACATTCAGTAGGTTGATGTTTCGTGTATAATACGATATTGGAGATCACTTCTTCCTATGTGAGGTAGCGAGTGTGAAATGAAGATAATTGATTGAAACTTTGGAGGGGTAAAAATGAAAGTAGTAATAGCATCTGATCACGGCGGTATGAATATCCGCAAAGAACTTGTAAGTTTATTAGAAGAGTTAAATATTGAATATGTTGATTTAGGTTGTGAATGTGAAGCTGGTTCTGTTGATTACCCTGACTTTGCGTTTCCAGCAGCTGAAATGGTAGCGAATGGTGAAGTAGATCGTGGTATTTTAGTTTGTGGGACAGGCATTGGTATGTCAATCGCAGCAAACAAAGTAAATGGTATCCGTTGTGCGTTAGTTCATGATACTTTCAGCGCGAAAGCAACGAGAGAGCATAATGACACTAATATGCTAGCGATGGGTGAGCGTGTAATTGGTGCTGGTCTAGCGCGTGATATCGCGAAAATCTGGTTAACAACTGACTATGAAGGTGGTCGTCACGAAAACCGCGTAGGAAAAATTAAAACATACGAAACAAAGTAATACATTCTAACTATCAGTAGTGTGAAATATAATTTGGTGAACCAACCTGTGAAAGGAAGAGGCGTAATGACAGAAATCGTAAAGGTAAGAGAACAGCTACAAATGTCGCTTTCTGATTTCCAAGAACAAGCTTCATTACAAAGCGGTCAAATTTTTGTAGTGGGTTGTAGCACGAGCGAAGTGCTAGGCGAAAGAATTGGAACATCAGGAACGATGGAAGTAGCAGAGGCGATTTTCTCTGAGTTAAAACAATTTCAAGAGCAAACAGGTATTGAATTAGCGTTTCAATGTTGTGAGCATTTAAACCGTGCTTTAGTAGTTGAGAGAGAAGTAGCGATAAAATATCAATTTGAAATTGTAACAGTTACGCCTGTTAGATCAGCAGGTGGTGCATTGGGGACATACGCGTATCACAATTTGAAAGATCCGGTAGTAGTTGAGTTTATTAAAGCTGATGCAGGAATGGATATTGGTGATACATTTATCGGTATGCATTTAAAGCATGTAGCTGTTCCGGTTCGTACAAGTGTGAAGGCAATTGGAAGTGCGCATGTAACGATGGCCAAAACACGTGGAAAACTAATTGGTGGAGCGCGTGCTGTCTATGCGGCAGTGGAAGAGACTACCACTTGCCGTTAAATATGAGAAATTAGGAAGTCATATAGTAACTGTTTATCATAAGATAAAAGGTATGTTGTCTGACTTTATAATAGAAGAAAGAAAAGACCGATTTTCGGTCTTTTTTTTCTTTTATGATATAGAAAGTCATGTTAGAATGTAGTTGAAAACATGAAGGTTCGAAAGAATTACAACCTGAATTTTCGTTTTTTCTGAATAAATAAGAAAAAACTGTTGGGAATCGATGTAATTCGTTCAGAAAAGGGGGATTTTGGTGGATCATTTAAAACGTCAAGATGAAAAGGTATTTGCTGCAATTGAGGCAGAACTAGGAAGACAGCGTTCAAAGATTGAGTTAATTGCTTCGGAAAACTTCGTAAGTGAAGCAGTAATGGAGGCACAAGGTTCTGTTTTAACGAATAAGTATGCTGAAGGATATCCTGGAAAACGTTACTATGGTGGCTGTGAACACGTAGACGTAGTAGAAGATATCGCACGTGATCGCGTGAAAGAAATTTTCGGCGCAGAGCACGTAAATGTTCAACCACACTCTGGTGCACAAGCGAACATGGCAGTATACTTTACGATTTTAGAGCAAGGCGATACAGTACTTGGTATGAACTTATCTCATGGTGGTCACTTAACACACGGAAGCCCTGTTAACTTCAGTGGAGTACAATATAATTTCGTAGAATATGGCGTGGATGCTGACTCTCACCGTATTAATTACGATGATGTATTAGCAAAAGCGAAAGAACATAAACCAAAATTAATCGTTGCAGGTGCAAGTGCATACCCTCGTGTTATCGATTTCAAGCGATTCCGTGAGATTGCAGATGAAGTGGGCGCTTATTTAATGGTTGATATGGCACATATCGCTGGTTTAGTAGCTGCTGGTTTACACCCAAATCCAGTACCACATGCACATTTCGTTACAACGACAACACATAAAACGTTACGTGGTCCGCGTGGTGGTATGATTTTATGTGAAGAGCAATTTGCAAAACAAATTGATAAATCAATCTTCCCTGGTATTCAAGGTGGTCCACTTATGCACGTAATCGCTGCAAAAGCTGTTGCATTTGGTGAAGCACTTCAAGATGATTTCAAAACATATGCACAAAATATCGTTAACAATGCGAACCGCTTAGCTGAAGGTCTTCAAAAAGAAGGACTTACACTTGTTTCTGGCGGAACAGACAATCACTTAATCTTGATTGATGTTCGTAACTTAGAAATCACAGGTAAAGTAGCAGAGCACGTATTAGATGAAGTTGGTATTACAGTGAACAAAAATACAATTCCATTTGAAACAGCAAGCCCATTTGTAACAAGTGGTGTACGTATCGGTACAGCAGCTGTAACATCTCGTGGTTTCGGTTTAGAAGAAATGGATGAAATTGCGTCACTTATTGCTTATACATTAAAAAATCATGAAAATGAAGTTGCATTAGAAGAAGTACGTAAGCGTGTAGAAGCGTTAACTAGCAAATTCACAATGTATCCAAATCTATAATAGATTGAAGAAGACTGCCAGACTTAATTGTTTTGGCGGTCTTTTTTTGTGGACATATATTATTTTTAAAGTATGTATACAAATGATGAATAAATTTTGGCGATATAATGAAGGATACAGCTCCCATAATTGGTAAAGATACTAGATAGATTCATCGTAAAATCATGATTTTGCCAAATTTGCCCTTGAATATTAGTAGCGTTTTCTTTACAATCGTAAATAGTGTAAAAAAGCGTGCAAACGCATGAATATCATCTAAAGGAGAGATTCACATGGGAAAACTGTATGTATTTGATCACCCGTTAATTCAACATAAGATTACATATATTCGCGATAAGAATACAGGTACGAAAGATTTTCGTGAATTAGTGGACGAAGTAGCAAGCTTAATGGCTTTCGAAATTACTCGCGACCTTCCACTTAAGGACATTGAAATTGAAACACCTGTAAGCAAAGCGACAACAAAAGTGATCGCTGGTAAAAAACTTGGTTTAATTCCGATTTTACGTGCAGGTTTAGGAATGGTTGATGGAATTCTGAAATTAATTCCAGCAGCAAAAGTAGGACACGTTGGTTTATACCGTGACCCTAAAACATTGCAACCGGTAGAATACTATGTGAAACTTCCAACGGATGTAGAAGAGCGTGACTTTATCGTACTAGATCCGATGCTAGCAACAGGTGGTTCTGCGGCTGAAGCAATTAACTCTCTGAAAAAGCGCGGTGCGAAACAAATTAAATTAATGTGTATCGTTGCAGCTCCAGAAGGGGTAAAAGTAGTACAAGAAGAACATCCTGATGTTGATATTTATGTAGCAGCATTAGATGAGAAATTAAATGACCACGGATATGTAGTACCAGGTCTTGGTGATGCTGGTGACCGTTTATTCGGAACGAAGTAAGACAACTGACGAGCAGGGGAGATTCCCCAGCTCGTCTTTTTTGTTGTAAGCAAGTAGGGGAGGGGGAGAGGATAAATATACATCGTATATACAACATAAGTTGCATACACCTCACATATAATATAGAAGTCTTACGTCTGAGGAACACTATATTATGGAAGAAAAGCGTTATATCTCGAAAATATAATAGTGACAAACTTGTGAACATTTCCTTCTATTATAAAGAGAAAACTGTTAGAAATTGCATATATGTAACCAGTATTTAGAAGGGGAACGTTTTCATTTTTGGGAGGAAATGCCTAATACTCAAATTTTTAGATTTTTTACGATTTCTCGTTGACACTGTTAATACCCTATTGTATGCTAACAACGGGGATAGATGGTAGGGCTTTCAGTGACAAAATTACATCTATTCCGTGACGAAAATGTAAACTTTTTGTTTTGTATAGGATTTATGCAAAAAAATGAGTTATTATTAACACATCGTGAATGAGGGTTACATATTGGAGGGATGAATCCTTGCAAAAAAACGATCGCAGCCATATAAAAGCTTATGCTTTAATGTCAGGTATTCTTGCTCAATTAGTCGGTTCTATTCTTGTTGGAATCTTTGGTGGGCAGTGGATTGATAATAAGGTTGGAACGTTTCCGTTGTTTCTTATTATAGGGTTATTACTCGGACTAGGAACAGGGGTATACGCAATGATTCGACTCATTCGACATTACTATTCGGGAGAGCAATGATGATAGACGTACATGGACTTGTCCAAAGACAAAAGAAATATATGTACTACTTGCTTGCGCTTCTAGTGCTAGGATGGGGATTTACCTCTTACAAGGATGTATTTCTTGGACTGATTATCGGGACGATTTTCAGTTTTCTTAGTTTGCGCATCATTGCACGTAGAACAGACAAGCTGCTAGATCGCGTAACAAATGGAGAAAACGTGAAGTTCAAGGCAACAGCGGTAAGTACATATTCAAGATTCGCCACGATTGGGTTATTAATTTTATTTGCAGCCAAATATCAAGAGTTAATCGCGATGTGGGGCCTAGGTGTAGGATTGCTGACAGGATACCTTGTCATGATCATAGATTTTCTTTATTTAGAGTATAAGAGCAGGGAAGAGAGGTGAATTACTAGTGGAACACGGTAAATTAGTTGAATTTCTAGGTTTAACGTTCGATTTGTCATCAGTTATGATGGTTACTGTAGCAGCAGTTATTGTTTTCTTAATCGCTGTTATCGGAACTCGCAGCTTAGCTCTTCGCCCAACCGGGATGCAAAACTTCATGGAATGGGTGTTTGACTTCGTGAAAGGGATTATCAATAGTACGATGGACTGGAAAACAGGTGGACGTTTCTTAACGCTTGGCGTTACGCTTATCATGTTTATCATCGTATCGAACTTCCTTGGTTTACCATTCATGTATTCAGCAACTGAAGCTGGCGAACATATTGCATGGTGGAGATCACCAACGTCTGATCCAGCAGTTACATTAACATTAGCCGTGATGGTAGTTACCCTCACCCATTATTATGGAATTAAGATGAAGGGTACGAAAGAGTACGTAAAAGGTTATTTCCAACCTATGAAATTCTTATTCCCATTAAAGGTTATTGAGGAGTTTGCTAACACATTAACGTTAGGTCTTCGTTTATTTGGTAACATTTATGCAGGTGAGATCTTATTAGGATTACTTGCTAAGTTGGGCGGAGCATCATTCCTTGGCGCATTAGGTGCACTTGTACCTATGTTAGCGTGGATGGGATTCAGTGTATTCGTTGGTTCAATCCAAGCATTTATTTTCGTTATGTTAACGATGGTTTATATGGCTCATAAAGTAAGCCATGACCATTAATATAATTTAAGTAAGAAAAAATTTATTTTTTTATAATACAAAGGAGGACAAATTAAATGAGTTTAGGTGTAATCGCAGCTGCAATTGCAATTGGTTTATCAGCATTAGGTGCAGGTATTGGTAACGGTCTTATCGTATCACGTACAATCGAAGGTGTTGCTCGTCAACCAGAACTAAAAGGCGCACTTCAAACAATTATGTTCATCGGGGTTGCTTTAGTTGAGGCACTTCCAATCATCGGTGTAGTTATTGCTTTCATCGTAATGAACAAATAAGGGAGACTCCCCTTACATAGATGGCGAAGAGTGTTTTTCCGAACTTTCTTCGCCATTGCTTTATGAATGAAACGTATGTCTTTTTTTTTCATATGATCAATTTAGATATTTTGAAGGGAGTGAATCCTTGTGCCAACTTTATTATTAGGTGCTGCCATTCCATTTGGAACGATTGCTTATACATTGTTCATTTTCTTACTTCTATTAGTAATGCTACGCAAATTTGCGTGGGGTCCTTTAATGGGAATTATGAAAGAACGTGAAGAGCATGTTACTAATGAAATCGACGCTGCAGAAAGAAGTAATGCTGAGGCGAAGAAGTTAGTAGAAGAACAACGTGAAATGTTAAAACAATCACGTGTTGAAGCACAAGAGTTAATCGAAAGAGCGAAAAAGCAAGCTGTAGATCAAAAAGATGTTATTGTTGCTGCTGCGAAAGAAGAAGCAGAATCAATTAAAGCATCTGCTGTACAAGAAATTCAACGCGAAAAAGAGCAAGCAATTGCTGCTTTACAAGAACAAGTTGCTTCTTTATCTGTTCAAATTGCTTCTAAAGTAATTGAAAAAGAATTAAAAGAAGAAGATCAAGTGAAGTTAATTCGCGATTATATTAAAGAAGTAGGAGAAGCGCGATGAGCAATGGGATTGTAGCAAAACGTTATGCTGTCGCTCTTTTTAAAATTGCTAAAGAAAAACACGTATTAGAAATGTTTGAAGAGGAATTACGCCTTGTACAAAACGTTTATGTAAAGAACGGAGAACTACATAGCTTTTTAACGCAACCGAACATTTCAAAGGAACAAAAGAAAACGTTTCTTGCAAACGTATTCGGATCTGTTTCTGAATCTATTTTAAATACGTTATATATTTTAATTGATAACAAACGCATTGATATCTTACCTGAAATTGCAGATGAATATGTTGTTCTTGCTAATGAAGAACGTAACGTAGCGGACGCAACTGTATATTCTACTCGTCTTCTATCAGAAGAAGAGAAGCTTAACATTGCAGAAGCATTTGCGAAGAGAACAGGAAAAGATGCAATTCGCGTGAAAAATGTTGTAGATGAAGATTTACTAGGCGGAATTAAAGTACGTATTGGAAATCGCATTTATGACGGAAGTTTACAAGGAAAATTAGCACGTATTCAGCGTGAATTAATGAAGAATAGATAGGGGTGAAGCACATGAGCATCAGAGCTGAAGAAATTAGCGCACTGATAAAGCAACAAATCGAGAACTATCAGTCTGAAATCGAAGTTAGTGATGTTGGTACAGTTATCCAAGTTGGTGACGGTATCGCGCGTGCTCATGGTCTTGATAACGTTATGGCTGGTGAACTTGTAGAGTTCTCTAACGGCGTTATGGGACTAGCACAAAACTTAGAGGAAAATAACGTAGGTATTATCATTTTAGGACCTTACACAGAAATTCGTGAAGGTGACGAAGTTCGTCGTACTGGTCGCATCATGCAAGTACCGGTAGGAAAAGAACTAATTGGTCGTGTTGTAAACCCATTAGGTCAACCAGTTGATGGTTTAGGCCCAATCAATACAACAAACACTCGTCCAATTGAAAGTCCAGCACCAGGTGTAATGGATCGTAAATCTGTTCATGAGCCACTTCAAACAGGTATTAAAGCGATCGATGCTCTTGTACCAATTGGCCGTGGTCAACGTGAGTTAATCATTGGTGACCGTCAAACTGGTAAAACAGCAGTTGCACTTGATACAATCATTAACCAAAAAGATGAAGATATGATTTGTATCTACGTAGCAATTGGACAAAAAGAATCAACTGTACGTAACGTAGTAGAAACACTACGTAAGCACGGTGCATTAGAGTACACAATCGTTGTAACTGCATCTGCTTCTCAACCAGCTCCATTATTATACCTAGCTCCTTACGCTGGTGTAACAATGGGTGAAGAGTTCATGTACAATGGTAAACACGTATTAGTAGTATATGATGACTTATCAAAACAAGCAGCGGCTTACCGTGAGCTGTCATTACTATTACGTCGTCCTCCAGGTCGTGAAGCTTACCCAGGGGATGTATTCTACTTACATTCTCGCTTATTAGAGCGTGCAGCAAAATTAAGTGATGCAAAAGGCGGCGGTTCTTTAACTGCACTACCTTTCATCGAAACACAAGCAGGGGACGTATCAGCATACATCCCAACAAACGTAATTTCTATTACGGATGGACAAATCTTCTTACAATCTGACCTATTCTTCTCTGGCGTACGTCCAGCGATCGATGCGGGTACTTCTGTATCTCGTGTAGGTGGATCTGCTCAGATTAAAGCAATGAGTAAAGTATCAGGTACACTTCGTCTTGACCTTGCATCTTACCGTGAGTTAGAAGCGTTCGCTCAGTTCGGTTCTGACCTTGATAAAGCAACTCAAGCGAAATTAAACCGTGGTGCTCGTACTGTTGAGGTATTAAAACAAGGATTACACAAACCATTACGTGTAGAGAAACAAGTTATCATTCTTTACGCTTTAACACGTGGATTCCTAGATGATATCCCAGTAGTAGATATCACTCGTTTCGAAGAAGAATTCCATGCTTGGTTAGATTCTAATGCGACTGACTTATTAGAAGAAATCCGCACAACTAAGAAACTTGCGGATGACGACAAATTTGCAGCAGCAATTAATGGATTTAAAAAAGTATTCGTAGCTTCTGAATAATAATAAAAAGTGAAGCCGACTGTTCAGCCCCATCGGCTAAGGTTCTTTCTCACAGAAGGTGTTTTTTACCTTCTTGTGGGGAAGGTTCTTAGACGAAAGGGGCTAGGAGGCGGAACTAGATTAATAAAAGCAGAAGCGGCTCGTTTAAGCCGCTGCAGCTAGATAGTATATATAAAGGCATCTCAATTTCTGAGATTGCTGACGGTTATGTAAAGGAAAAGAGTAGGTGCACCTATTCTTTTCCTTCAATCATGAGCAAGAATATCTTGCAACGTAGATTAGGAAGAGGATTCTTACTAATCGTGCCAACTTCCGGAAAAAAGGTGGTGAAAACCTGTGGCATCTTTACGCGATATAAAAGCGAAGATTAACTCGACAAAGAAAACGAGTCAAATTACGAAAGCGATGGAGATGGTATCTGCATCTAAGTTAAACCGTGCAGAGCAAAATGCTAAATCTTTCGTTCCGTATATGGAAAAGATTCAAGAAGTAGTAGCGAGCATTGCGCAAGGAAGTAAAGGAATTAATCATCCGATGCTAAATGCGCGTCCTGTAAAGCGTACAGGATACATCGTTATTACATCTGATCGCGGACTAGCAGGTGGTTATAACAGTAACGTATTACGTACAGTAAGTAACGTAATTCGTGAACGTCATAATATGGATTCAAACCAATATTCAATTATTGTGCTTGGACGACTAGGACGTGATTATTTAAAACGTCGCGGCTTTAACATCATTGATGAAGTAGTTGGACTATCTGACCACCCATCATTTACTGATATTAAAGACCTTGCTTCTCGAGCAATTGCGATGTTCGCAGATGGTGCTTATGATGAGCTGTACATTTACTACAACCATTACGTAAGTAAAATTTCACAAGAGGTAACGGAAAATAAAATTTTACCGCTTACTGATGTGGCGTCTGACAAACCGACGACAGCTTATGAATTCGAACCTTCTGAAGAAGAAATTTTAAAAGTACTATTGCCACAATACGCAGAAAGCTTAGTGTACGGTGCATTACTAGACGGTAAAGCAAGTGAACACGCAGCGCGTATGACAGCAATGAAGAGTGCTACAGACAACGCAATGGAAGTTATCGATTCACTTACACTTTCATTCAACCGTGCGCGTCAGGCAGCGATTACGCAAGAAATTACGGAAATCGTTGGTGGAGCAGCAGCGTTAGAATAGTATTAAAAGGCGGAAGCGGCTCTGTCAAAAGAGTCGCGTAAGCTATAAACCAATAAAAAATTAAAAGCTAGCTGCTCGTAGAAAGTTGGCTAATTAAAAGAAAGCTAGGAGGGAACCCGATGAATAAAGGGCGCGTTACGCAAATCATGGGTCCGGTTGTAGACGTTAAGTTTGATGGCGGAAAGCTACCAGAAATCTACAACGCCCTTACGGTAAAACAAAGCAACGAAAACGGAAGTATTAACTTAACATTTGAAGTTGCACTTCATTTAGGTGATGATACAGTTCGTACAGTTGCAATGTCTTCCACAGATGGACTTGTTCGTGGCACAGAAGTAGAAGATACTGGTAAACCAATCTCTGTACCAGTTGGTGATGTAACACTTGGTCGCGTATTTAACGTATTAGGTGATGCAATTGACTTAGATGGTGAGGTTCCTGCAGATGTACATCGTGATCCAATTCACCGTCAAGCACCTGCATTCGAAGAATTATCTACTAAAGTAGAAATTCTTGAAACTGGTATTAAAGTAGTAGACTTACTTGCTCCTTACATTAAGGGTGGTAAGATCGGCCTATTCGGTGGTGCCGGCGTAGGTAAAACAGTATTAATTCAGGAATTAATTAACAACATCGCACAAGAGCACGGTGGTATCTCTGTATTCGCTGGTGTAGGTGAGCGTACTCGTGAGGGTAATGACTTATACCACGAAATGAGCGATTCTGGCGTAATCAAGAAAACTGCGATGGTATTCGGACAAATGAACGAGCCACCTGGAGCACGTCAACGTGTTGCATTAACAGGTTTAACAATGGCTGAGCATTTCCGTGATGAGCAAGGACAAGACGTACTTCTGTTCATCGATAACATCTTCCGTTTCACGCAAGCGGGTTCTGAAGTATCTGCCCTTCTTGGTCGTATGCCATCTGCGGTAGGTTACCAACCAACACTTGCAACAGAAATGGGTCAATTACAAGAGCGTATTACATCTACAAATAAAGGGTCTATCACGTCTATCCAAGCGGTATATGTACCAGCCGATGACTATACTGACCCAGCACCAGCTACAACGTTCGCTCACTTAGATGCAACAACAAACTTAGAGCGTCGTTTAACGCAAATGGGTATTTACCCAGCCGTAGATCCATTAGCATCTACATCTCGTGCACTTTCTCCAGAAATCGTAGGAGAAGAACATTATGAAGTAGCTCGTCAAGTACAGCAAACTTTACAACGTTATAAAGAGCTTCAAGATATCATCGCTATCTTAGGTATGGATGAGTTATCTGAAGAAGATAAGTTAGTTGTACATCGTGCTCGTCGTATTCAATTCTTCTTATCTCAAAACTTCCACGTAGCTGAGCAGTTTACAGGTCAAAAAGGTTCTTACGTACCTGTAAAGAATACAGTTAGTGGTTTCAAAGAAATTCTAGAAGGAAAATATGATGACCTTCCAGAAGATGCATTCCGCTTAGTAGGTGGCATTGAAGAAGTTATTGAAAACGCGAAGAAAATGATGGCGTAAGGCCTTAGGAGGGACGAAGTATGAAGACATTTCCAGTCAGTATTGTAACTCCTGATGGACCGGTTTACGAAAAAGAAGTAGAAATGGTAAGTGTAAAAGCAGAGAGTGGGGAAATGGGGATCTTACCAGGTCACATTCCAACTGTTGCACCATTAAAAATTAGTGCAGTTCGTCTGAAAAATGGTGGACACACTGATTATGTAGCAGTAAGCGGTGGCTTTATCGAAGTTCGTCCAGATAAAGTGACTGTATTATCATCATCTGCTGAAGAAGCAAACCATATCGATATCCATCGCGCAAATGAAGCGAAGCGTCGCGCTGAGCAACGTCTGCAAGATAAACAAGCGCATGTTGACTTTAAACGTGCAGAAATGGCATTACAACGTGCCGTGAACCGTTTAAACGTTTCCGATATGAAGTAAAAAAATCCGTAAGGGCTTTGCCTTTACGGATTTTTTTTGTGTATTTTATGGATAATTTTACAAAACTGGTATAATTATATTGATGCTTGTATAAGTAGAAGTGTACAACAATTTATATTTCATAAAGGGGATGAATCAATGATTGGTGAAATGAAGCGAGAAGCATTGTACTCTTTAAAGGGAAAATGGGGACTAGGTGTTGGATCAACAATTTTATATTTTATTTTAAGTTATGTCGTTTCGATGGCTGCAATGCTTATACTATTAATTCCAGGAATTATTATATTTCTCTCAGTTGCAAGCTTAACTGGATCATTTGAAGAGGAAACGATGTCAATTGGAGCAGGTATTACCTTTGGAATTTTTTATTGCATTATAATAATTTTGAGTAACGCATCGTATGGGATCACGTCATATGGTTATACAAATGTATTTTTACAGATTAGTAAACGAGAAGATGCTAAAGTAGATTACTTATTTGAAGGATTTCGTGGCTTTAAAAGAATGATGAAAACAATGTGGGCAATGCTTGCGATTTTGTTATATACAGGTACATGGATTCCGATGCTGTTAATAGGCTTATTTGCATTGTTAGGTGAAGAAGGGAATACGTCATTTGCAATAGCTTTCTTCGTACTATTAGCAATTTCAATTGTTGGTATGATTGTGATGTATTTTTCTTATGCACTGACGTACTATGTGATGATTGAAAATCCAGAATATAGTGTTTCGCAGGCGATGAAGGAAAGTAAGAATCTTATGAAGGGTCATAAGTTAGATTTGTTTCTTTTATGGCTGAGCTTCATAGGATGGGCTATTTTAGCGCTTCTTACTTTTGGAATAGGATTTCTTTGGCTTAGTCCGTATATGAGTACGACGACAGCGCACTTTTATCGCTATATTTCAAAAGGTGAATTTCAATAGGAACATGCTATACTAATAGAATTATTGTGTATAGGAGGCGAGGCTACGCATGATTAGTGATTTAAAAGGAGAAGCACTAGATTCATTAGAAGGAAAATGGGGATTAGCTGTTGGAGCTACACTACTCATTTCAATTCTTATCACGGCTTTTAGTTTTAGTGTTGATTGGGGATTTTCTGTGATTTTCGGTTGGCAAAAAACAAATGGTTCACTTTCAACGAATATTCTTACATTTTTTGTTACTGGACCGTTAACTTTAGGTGGATATTACCTTGGTTTAAATATCCTTCGTGAAAAGCAAGCTAGTATTGGTAATGTATTCATTTGGTTTTCAGAGGGAAAGAGATTTCTAAAATCATTTTTATTATATTTATTAGTAAATCTTTATCTTTTCTTATGGACGTTATTGTTCATTATTCCAGGTATTATTAAATCATTTTCTTATGCGATGACATACTTTATTATAAACGATCATCCTGAGTATTCACTGAACCAAGCTATTACAGAAAGTCGTCGTATGATGGATGGACATAAGATGGAGTATTTCATTTTATGTTTAAGTTTTATTGGCTGGTTTATATTAAGTTGTATTACGTTAGGGATTGGATTTTTATGGTTAATTCCATATTTCTATACGACATCTGCAGCTTTTTACGAAGAGATTGCAGAAGAATATTATGAGAAAAATATTTAGCACTAAAAAACCCCCGGTATGAATTATTTGTTCATACTGGGGGTTTTTTGTAGAAACTTTATAAACTGATTGCTAGTAAGTGGTTTACTGAAATAGTAACCTTGCATATATTTACAGTTATGTTTTTGCAGAAACTTAAGTTGTTTTTCGGTTTCAATTCCTTCGGCGACGACTGAAAGATTTAAAGTATTCGCGAGGGAAAGTATTGTAGAAACGATGGCTCGTTCTTCAGGACGATGATCAGCTAATTGTGTAAATTCTCTCGGTACTTTTAATGTGTCGATTGGAAAAATTGATAAATAAGCAAGAGAAGAGTATCCAGTACCGAAGTCATCAATGGAAGTTTGGATACCGTATTCTTTTAATTGCTTCAGTCTTAATAACGTTTCTTTCTCGTCAACCATTGCAATTCTTTCTGTTAACTCAAGTGTTACATATTTTGGATCGACTTGCACGTCGTTTAATATTTGTGAAATGCTTTCAATTAATTGATCTTGCCGGAACTCTTTTGCGGATAGATTAACACTTATTTTTAAATTTTGGTAGCCAAAGGTATGCCATATTTTTAATTGGAGACAAGCTTCTTGTAATACCCAATGTCCAAGTGGGACTACTTGTGGCGTCTCTTCTACAATTGGAATAAACTCACATGGTGAAATGTCACCTAATAGTGGGTGTTTCCAACGTATTAAAGCTTCAGCGCCGATAATTTTATTTGTTGTCGTATCAATTTGTGGTTGATAAACGAGATAAAATTCTTTGTTTACTAAAGCGATTGGCAAATCTTTTTCAATTCGAGCTTTTCGTTCCATTTTTTTATATAGTTCTTTCGTGTAAAGAGAGCTACCGTTTTTTCCTTTATTCTTTGCTTCGTACATGGCCATATCAGCATGCTGCAAAATGGATAGCGCATCTTCACCTGCTTCAGGATATATTGCAATTCCGATGCTCGGTGAGATTTGTAAATGTTGATTTTCGATTTCGAATGGCTCATTCATGGCCGTTACAATCCTATCAGCTATTTTTTGGACATCTGGCTTTTTTTTGTAATTCTCGATAAGGATTGTGAACTCATCCCCAGCTAGCCGCGCGAGTTTCATATTTGATGTTGCTATTCTTTCGAGCCTTTTTGCTACTGCGATGAGCAATAGGTCTCCTACTCGATGACCGAGGGTATCATTAATAACTTTAAAACGGTCTAGGTCGAGAAACATAACAGCAAAAGGCTTTTTCGATATTTTTGCTCGCGCAATTGCCTGTTCTAAATGTTGATGAAATGCACGTCGATTTGCAAGCTCTGTTAAAGTATCATGGTATGCTAGGAAATTAATTTGTTCTTGTTGTTGTTTGCTTTCCGTAATATCTTTAATCATTAAATAAACCCCAGAAATTTTCTCCTTTAAAAAGATCGGTACGGCGGTAACGTGCAAGTAGTAAATATCTCTGTTTTTATGGTACGCCCGTATTTCTAAAGAGATAGAATACCCCTTTTTCACGCGATGAAAGGCGTTAATCATTTCTTCTAAATCTTCTTCGTATATGAGTGAATAGTAAGGCTGGTTTAATAATTCATTCGTTTGATAACCGAGTAAAGTAGTACCAGCGTTATTTACTTTGAGAAAATTACCGTACAAATCTAATGTGAAGATTGGATCTGGATGATGCTCGTATAAAGATTTAAACATTTGTTGATTATGATAGAGTTCATTTTTCTGTTCTACTAAATCTTCTGTACGTAGTTTAATTTGTTTCTCGAGTTCTGAGTTGAATTGCATTTGAGCTAGCAATAAGATTTTATTTTGTTTTCGAACTAAACTATGACGTATGAGAACGAAAGAGAAAGTTATTATAAGTCCAATTACTATAATAGGCGCAAAAACGTATTCAACTAATATGAAAACAATAAGCATTACTACCGAAATATACGGTAATGATAATCGGATTGATTCACCAATTTTAGGTGTTAGTAGTACTTGTTCTTGTTTTTCAGGCTCTTTTGTATGGAGAATACAGGCGATTGCTACTAACACTAAGGTTACTTGATAGAAAGGAGTAACTGTAAACATAGAATACTCTGGTATGAAGTATTTTATATACGCATAAATCGCATCTGTAGTAGCATATAAAATTAAAGCACTGCCAAGAAGTGCACCGACCTTTTTAGGTAATAAGGATAGTGGTTTAAATAAAAGGTTGATTCCTATTAAGAGAAAGAGTAAATCAGCCATTGGATAGGTAAGTTGAACAAATATGTCGATATAGGATGTTGTAAAGATGTGAATAGTTCGTTCAATAAGTAAGTAGTAACTTAAAGTAAATTGGGCTGTAACGATAATACAAATATCACATAGCATAAAAAGTTTTTCTAATAAATCTCGGTTGTAAATGATTTCGTATAGAAAGGCAAACGTAATGCTAAATAAAAAAAGTAAGTAAAAAAAGTCAGATGGATCAACGAACGTATAGAAGTCTTTTACAATTAAACGCTGATAGGCAACGACTATATCGCCGATAAAATAAGAGAGAGCTCCAACAGATAATATGATCCAGAATAAACGAGATAGCCCTTCTTTCATGTTTGAAAAGTAAATTATATAACTACAAGCGATAATATCAATTAATAGGGTACTCGTTCCAATTAATAGCTGAAAAGGAAATGAGTATTCATATAGAAAAGGCATCGCTACATAGTGAAGCGTTATAGACAGCAATACAATGCTTATAAGAATACTTACATGTGTTTGTTTTTTCATTTAT
>NZ_JBNLYE010000071.1:0-17341 GCF_050172095.1 Bacillus sp. GMs2/2 | reverse complement strand
ATTTTTTCTATAAATACGCCGCCTAATACAGGTCCCATAATACTTCCTAAACTAAAAGCGATTCCGGATAATATATTACCTGCCGGTAGTAAATGTCTCGGTAATAAATCAGTCATAAATCCAAGCCCTAAAGAGAAGCACGATCCAATAACCATACCCGCTAAAAGCATGCAGGCAAAGACGATCCAGTAATATTGATCAAATACGGCGGCAAGTAGAAAAATGCCCGTACTTATGCTAAACGTCCAAGTTAATATACGGTCCCTTCCGTATTTATCACTTAATATACCGAGCGGAATTTGTGTAATAATACCCCCAACGGCAAATGCTGGTAATAAGAAGGATACATCTGAAACAGACCACCCTTTACGAAGTGCGTATACTGGTAAGTTACTGTTTAGCATTGCTTCAAGTACGCCATATGCAAGTGGTCCCAGCAGTGCAATCCATCCTAATCCAACAACTTGTTTATAACGAGAAAATGATGATTCACTCTTCGCTTCTCTTTCATCTTGCGCTGGGAATGCATTTTTTGTTGGAAGTAGTAAAAGCCAACCTATTAGACAAAGTATAGTAGATATAATAAATGGTGTTGCAAGACCGTACTGCACAGTGCTTGCTAAATACGGACCAACGGCAAAACCAATTCCGAAGAATACACCGTATATCGATACTTGTCTCCCTATTTTACTTGGGTCTGATGTTGTCGTGATCCATGTTTGTGTTCCGACATGAAGCATATGATCTCCAACTCCAACTAGAAATCTAAGGATAAACCATACCCAAAATGAAAATGTTTGTGTAAAAAAGAATAATGAAATAATAACGAGAAACCCACCTATAACAATAATCGGCTTCATTCCAAACCTTTGCATCGGTTTTTCAAGAAACGGCGAAATAACTAATATCCCAATGTACAATGCCGTCGCATGAATACCATTAATACTTGAACTAACCCCTTCTTGTTCAAAAATCATTGCAATGGCCGGTAAGAGCATTCCTTGTGACAAACCCGAGATTGCTACAATCCCAACCATAATCCAAAAAGTAAAACGCATTGACATCCTCTGTCCCTCTCCTTCTCACGCTTCCACTTTTCATTATAAACTGTTTCTGCAAATGCGTGTACGGATATTCACAATAAAAAACAAGCTAAAAGAATGAACCTTTTAGCTTGTTATCTTATCCTTCCCAAACTTGCGCTTTCACATTGTTATGAAATTGCTTAAAGTATGGATGTTTATAAAAAGCAGTTTCATATAAGTATTGCTGTGCGTTAGCGATTGGTGGCTGCGGATATTGCATTTGTAAAGGAACTACAGCTGGCGAAACTTGCATATACAGCGGGTTTATCATCATTTTTGTATATGCGTAATGATTATATGGCGAATAAGCGATGAAAAATGGTTGATGCATTGATAATCTCCCCTTTTACCTACAATGTTATAGTATATGCAATACCTTTCATTTCGGGGATTATTTCTGTTCTAACCAATTCTCTACATGTTTTATAAATACATCTAAACAATCAATAAACGGCGAGTGTCCGCAATCTTCTAATACCTTCAACTCTGCATTTGGCAAATGTTTCGCTAATTCCTCACCGACTACTTGCGGTACGACATAATCTCTATCACCTTGTATGACGAGTGTTGGCGCTTTAATACGATGAATTTGCTTACTTCCCTCTACAACCCCGTTATGTTCATCTGAAATATTAAATGTAATGAGCGCATAATTCACATCTACGAAATTACGTTGCGTTAACATATCATCTAAATACTTTTCATAACGGTCCGGTTCAGGTTGATTATGTGTATATATTAATAGATTCCATACTGTACGGTAATATAGTTTGTTCATATTTTTTATCGCATCTAATACTGGAGCGATTTGTACTGGATCTTGCGCAATTTCTTCTTTCGTCTTTACTAAACTTGATACAATCGGCTGCCCATTCGTATCTTTTTTAAAGATTGGGTATCCTTTCATTCCTACTGATTCTACTAAAATTAACTTTTCTACAAAATTTGGGTGATTCGCTGTAAATTGCATCGCAACGCCACCGCCCATTGACCAGCCCATTAATGAGAATTTCTCTAGCTTTAACTCGTCGATAAATAATTTTACATCTTCTGCAAAGTCTTGTAATGAATCTATCGATTGATTATACGTTGATTGTCCAAACCCTCTTAAATCAAGAGCGTAAATATGGTATTGATCTTGCAACTTTTCAATAACTAAATCCCAATGTTGTGACGATGTCATGTTCCCGTGAATGAGTACAAGAATATCTGTATTTCGCCTTCCAACTTCCTGATATGCAATCGTTTCTCCGTTCGATAGTGAAACAAACTCCATTGTTGCAGGCTTAATCATCACAAGTTCCCCCATTCTATTTAATAGAAAGAAAATTCTTTACTTAATTAAAGAATAGCACGTAGAATATACGTTCGCAACATAAAACCTATAAGAATTTTTTACATAAATCAACATGTCTATTACTAGACAATTATTATAAAAAAGTATATAGTTAGCTAGGTAACTAATTTGAAAGGATCAAAATACATGGACGAAAAACAACATTTTTTTCACATCGTCAGCCAGACTTCTCGAAAATTTACGAAGAAATTTAATGAACGTGTATCTCCAACAGGGTTATTTAGTGCGCAATGGGCTGTTATTTTCCGCATTAATCAAACTGGTTCTTGTACGCAAACAGAATTGTGCCAGTATTTAAATGTTGAATCACCAACGATGACTCGTACGTTAACACGTATGGAAACGATGGGATGGATTATTCGTACAGAAGGTAAAGATCGCCGTGAGAAGCTCATTTCTTTATCCGAAACAGCGATAAAGATGATTCCAATATGGCAAGAAGAAGTTGATACTTTCGAAGAAAAAACGCTAGAAGGTATTAACGAAGATGATTTACATCAAGCATTTCAAGTGTTACAACAAATTATTAAAAATTTAGATTAAATTGGAGGGATGACGATGCAAAGTGAGAAACTTTGGACGAAGGATTTCCTCGGAACTTGTTTTAGTAGTCTATTTCTCTTCTTAACATTTTACATGCTTATGACTACTCTGCCTGTCTATGTAATAGACGGCCTAAAAGGAAAACCTGAGGAAATTGGTTTAGTTGCAACTGTGTTTCTTATTTCTTCTGTTTTATGTAGACCATTCACAGGAAAATGGCTCGATGATTTAGGAAGAAAGAAAATATTATTTATTTCACTTTCATTATTTTTAGCCGCTACTGTTATGTATTTCGGTGCGCAAAGTTTATTCTTATTACTTGCCCTTCGCTTCTTACACGGTATTGGGTTCGGGATGGCAACGACAGCTACTGGTACGATCGTAACTGATGTTGCGCCAGCTCATCGACGAGGCGAAGCACTTGCATATTTCGGCGTATTTATGAGTCTGCCGATGGTAATTGGTCCTTTTTTAGGTTTAACAATTATTTCTCATTTTTCGTTTACTGTGTTATTTATCGTTTGTTCCGTATTTTCATTACTTGCATTTTTATTAGGACTACTTGTAGATATTCCACACGAAGCACCTGTTAGCAAACAAAAACGTGAAAAAATGAAATGGAAAGACTTAATCGAACCATCTTCTATTCCAATTGCACTTACAGGATTTGTTTTAGCCTTTTCTTATAGTGGTATTTTATCCTTTATTCCTATTTATGCGAAAGAACTCGGTTTAAGTGAAATTGCAAGTTACTTCTTTATTTTATACGCACTTGTTGTTGTCATTTCTCGTCCATTTACAGGAAAGATTTTTGATCGCTTCGGTGAAAATGTACTCGTTTACCCTGCTATCATTATTTTCACAATCGGAATGTTCATATTAAGCCAAGCACAAACTTCATTTTGGTTCCTTGGCGCAGGTATGCTAATCGGTTTAGGTTACGGAACATTAATTCCGAGTTTCCAAACGATTGCGATTTCTGCCGCTCCAAACCATAGACGTGGTTCTGCGACAGCTACGTATTTCTCATTCTTTGATAGTGGTATTGGCTTTGGTTCTTTCATTTTAGGTATTGTCGCAGCGAAATCCAGTTATCATAATATGTATTTTATCGCAGCTATTATCGTTGCGTTCACTTTACTTTTATATTATGGATTACACGGACGAAAACAAAAATTCAAGAAACAACCTACAGACGGAAAAATTTCCGCTTAACGTTAATAAGGAAAGTAAACTTCCCCGTTTACTTTCCTTATTTTGTATTTCTTTCAAGACGAGCGTATACTTATAGTAGAAATAAAAAGGAGGGCCATATATGAAACTAAAAAAATCTCCCCTACTCTTACTTATACTAACATTCATATTTGTAATTACAGGGCTTGGGTTTACTTACTTCAAACAAAATAAAACGACCCCATCAAAACATAATGTGACAAAAGAAAACTGGTTAAATGACCCTTACTTACGTTGGTCATATACCCATATGAAAGAATTCACTTTAGTTAATAACGTAAAAAACAATCCTGACCAAATTGCTCACTTCCCTTCCGCATTGCAAAACTTAGACGATTTTGCTGTGGAGCGTAGATTCGGAAATACAACTCCTCTAAAAAAACTTTTAGACGATAACAAAACAGATGCTTTTGTCGTTGTACATAATGGACAACTTGTTTACGAACGATATTTCAATGGGTATAAACAGAATGAACCTCATGGTATGGCATCATTAGCAAAAGTCTTTACCGGGGCAATTATACAATCTCTCGCTGAAGAAAAACGTATTGACTTAGAAAAAACAGCTGACACTTACATAAAAGAATTAAAAAACACACCGTTCGGTAATGCCACACTTCAGCAATTAATGGACATGCAAGTTTCAGCTGAATATCCTACTCATGGATATGAGCAGCCTGGGCTAGAAAATCAAGATGCACAATTATATTTAGCTAGCAATATTTTACCCCGCGGCAAAAACTACGACGGTCCGATGAAAATTTATGATATGTTACGAGAAGCCGAAGAAACTGCACCGCCTGGTTCTTCCTTTTCTTACAATAACGGATCAACAGAAACGCTCGCTTGGATTATTAGAACTATTACTGGTAAATCACTAGCTGAAAATGTAAGCGAACGAATTTGGTCTCAAATTGGTATGGAAGAAAACGCGTATTACGTTACAGATGAAACAAAAGTAGAACAAGCTAGTGCTGGATTAAATGCAACTGCTAGAGATATGGCGAGATTCGGGCAATTACTATTAAACAACGGGGAATATAACGGAAAACAAATTCTCCCTTCTTCTATTACAGAAAGTGTAAAAAATGTACAAGAAGGTGAACTTGAAATTAGTAGTGGCGCTTCTATTTCTTATCATAATCAATGGTGGATTCCCCACAATGAACAAGGTGCTTTCGAAGTGTTAGGTAGTTACGGACAAACACTTTACATCGATCCGAAAGCAAATATGGTAATCGCCCACTTCTCTTCTAACGCAACGCCAAGTAATGAAATACATTCGGTTTACTCAAATATGTATGTTGATATTGCACATTATTTAGAAAAGCTTCCACAGTAGTGGAAGCTTTTTCTTGTTGGGATATTTTATTTATACTCCTATATATTAGAAGATACTGAAAGAATAACTGCTTAAAACACGCCTATCAAAATTTATATAAGCAGTTTACATGTTTAATTAAGTGTTTAACTAATACATCCACACCTTTTGGAGAATTCGTTAAAACACTTCCCTTACAAAGATTGTCTGTTCATATTGGTCGAAAATTTCTTCTATAGATGAAAATAAAGTTTCTTCCGGGATGATGAACTTTATTTTTTGACCATTTTTTAACATAAAGGAAATTGTTCCATTATCATTAAAACCTGTATGAAACGTTCCTCGTTTATTTAATACTACCTCTTCAATTGTATTTATTTCAATTGAAAAGTTATTCTTTAATTGCAAGAGTTCATGTACATCGCCAGTATGTATTTTTGCATCTATTTCAGTTTCTAAGTTTAATTGTTTTTTCTCAATTTTTTTGAACCAGAACAAAAACAATAGCTCTGAAATACCAGGTAATTGTTTTTTATAAGCATGTCGACTATGAAACTGTCCGCCAATCTTTATAAAATATATACAGTCACCTGTAATAAAAACTTTATAATACATATCTGCCGTAAACATTTTAGGCTTTAAAAGATAAAAACTTTTGATCATAATTCCCCCATCAATTTTAAATGTATTTGTATAAACATTTTTAGCTAGATTTGTGCTAAAACATATTTCTCATGTAATACAACACTATTGTATTGAATCTCCTCTCCCTTTGCAACAGTTGCTTTAAAGCCAGCTAGTAACCTTTCTCTATACTATCCCTATAAGTGCTACCCCATTTCCAACCGTTTTCTTCTAGTATATTAAAAGCAGAATCTGATACAAGGCTCTATATCAACCTATCAATAAATTACCACCCTATAAATATCTGAATTTTCTTTATATTGGAGGTTATCTCCTAAACAACCTCGAATAATTGTAATACATATACATAAGGAGGGTGATCTATTTTGTTTCGTTCCTTTACAAATGGTTGCGTCGCCTTAGTGCAACGCTTCTTGCCAGAACCGTTTATTTTATCATGTTTACTAACTGTTTTTGTTATCTTCTTTGGTATGTTTGCGACTCACCAAACCCCTGTAGAAATGATTAATCACTGGGGTAATGGAATTTGGGGACTCCTCGCCTTTTCTATGCAAATGGCACTTGTACTCGTGACTGGATCCGCTTTAGCAAATGCTCCTCTTATAAAAAAAGGATTAACGAAAGCTGCCAGACTACCAAAAACGAATGGACAAGGCATTATTGCCATTTCAATTGTAAGTTTACTTGGTGCATACATAAACTGGGGCTTTGGAATTGTTGTATCTGTTTTATACGCAAAAGAAGTGGCAAGGCAGCTGGACGGATTAGATTATAGACTAGCAATCGCCTCTTCTTACTCTGGATTTCTCATTTGGCATGCCGGTCTTTCTGCCTCTATCCCTCTTACGTTAGCAACAGGTGGTGAAACGTTAATTAAAACGACTGCTGGAAGTATTAAAGAGGCGATCCCAATAACAGAAACGTTATTCTCCCCATACGCTCTCGTTCCAGTTATTATTTTTCTCGTTACGATGCCTCTCATTAATAAAGCGATGCATCCAGATGAAAAACATACGATCACTGTAGATCCTAGCGTGTTCCATGAAGAAGCTGCTGCTCAAGAAGTAGAAAAAAATACGTTCGCTGAAAAGATGGAAAATAGCATTATTATTACACTTTGCGTTGGATTGTTAGGTCTCATTTATATTTTCAATTACTTTTATACGAAAGGTTTTAACCTTACTCTCGATATCGTGATTTTTATGTTATTAATTGCAGGTCTTATTTTCCACCGTACTCCGATTCAGTATATTCGCGCTTTTTCAGACTCTACGAAAAGTGCTTCTGGCATTTTACTTCAATTTCCGTTTTACGCAGGAATTATGGGCATGATGATTGGAGCAAATAGTGAAGGACTTTCACTTGGAGGAGCTATTTCTAATTTCTTTATTAGCATTTCAAATGAAACGACTTTTCCGCTCTTTACATTTTTAAGTGCTGGCATTGTTAACATTTTCGTTCCATCTGGCGGCGGTCAATGGGCTGTGCAAGCACCAATTATGATTCCAGCTGGCGCTGAACTTGGTGTACCTGCTGCAAAAACAGCAATGGCAATTGCATGGGGCGATGCTTGGACGAATTTAATTCAACCTTTCTGGGCATTACCAGCATTAGCGATAGCTGGTTTAGGTGCTCGTGACATTATGGGATTTTGTGTTGTGAACTTACTATATGCGGGTTTTATCATTAGTCTATGCTT
This sequence comes from Bacillus sp. GMs2/2, assembly GCF_050172095.1. Lineage (NCBI taxonomy): Bacteria > Bacillati > Bacillota > Bacilli > Caryophanales > Bacillaceae > Bacillus > Bacillus sp. GMs2/2. The sequence continues at coordinate 9,458 of NZ_JBNLYE010000071.1, read as the reverse complement.
CTTATTTATTTAAACGAAAAGCTAGTTTTATACTAGCTTTTTTACATAATAAATCACTTATTTCCCATGCAATTTATAATCTTCTCCCACTCTATCTCCGTAAGATGTAATGACTCAAATGCAAAAAAATCTTCGCAAATTTTTCCGATCAAGTGTGGATGTTCACTCAAAAAATTCCACTGTAACGCTTTAGGAAGAAAATATGTTTCATATTCTTTACTTCCCCGTACTACCTCATCAACTTCTCTTTCACAAATTCCTCTTATCAAGTAGTCATTTCTTAACTCTATTTGAATTTGCTGAAATGTTTTACTACATTTTTTCAATTGAAGTAAACACGTAACATACTTCCGAAAAAGTTCGCCGTCATACTGAATACAGTTTATAATACGGTCGACTTCATTCATAATGTACGAGCCTTTTCTTCTATTTGTAATAACCATTTTTCACGCTTTGATACTTTACTCGTTTTCACAGATTGAAACACTGAACGTTTTATATCGCGAATGCCACAAAAACGTAAAACACCTCTCTTCATCATAATCCAATCTGCTGATCGATATAATAGTGCGACGTACCATAGGGGCGAGTCTAACTTATTAATAACCCATGCTTTTTTCCCTTGCAATAATCCTTTCGGCAGAGCCCCTTCATATTTATAAGCAAATCCAGCTACGAAAATACGATCGATAAATCCTTTTAAAATTGCTGGCATCCCCCACCACCATATTGGATAGATGAATAAAAGTGTATCTACTTCTTCTACTAACGTTCTGTACCGAGCTGTTTCTTCTTCATTTACTAAATCACGTCTTTTCTTCTCTTCATTAAATACGAGGACTGGATCAAATTGTTCTTTGTATAAATCAAGCAGCGTAACTGAATGATTTGTTTCCGGTAGTCCTTTTTGCACATGATTGAAAATCGCCGCGTTAAAACTTGAAGGATTAGGATGAGCGTATACAATTAGTACGTTCACTACATAACAACTCCCTCTATACGTTAAAGTTTCTCCTTCTTTAATAACTTCTCTACAATTTGTACGTTTTTCGAACTTTGCAACAATCGATTTAATAATATAAGTAACTCTTCTTTTTCTAAATCTTTCAGTTTCTCTTTAACTGCACTCTCACCAGCACCTTGAATATCATAAACAACTGCCACCATATGTTTACAATAATTTTCATAGGGACACTCACAGTTACTTTCTGAAAAATCTTCGAGATCGATAACTACTTCATAATTCCCTGCATTTCCAGTAACGAAAGCAAACACTTTTTTATCTTGTATTTCAACATCTTCTACATGCCCATCTTCATAATATTCATATCCCTTATCTACAATGTACTTTGGGATCCATTTCGTTATATCTTTTAATAAGTAAGCGTACATAATTGTACCCCTTCCTTTAATTCCCTTTTGACTTCAAAAATCCTGCATGTTATTCTAATTACTGTTAAGTAGCAAGTCTACGTGACAAAACGACTGACACCTATTCGGCGAAGGTGTCTCTTTTCATTTGCAGCCGATATGAATTGCCTCTTTCAGGCACATTCAATTTTTGACACTACACACTCAACACCATTCCCTGTATCAGGCTGCTTTAGCAGTCTTTTACTCTACATACTCCGTTATTTTAAGAAAAAAAGAGAGCTTAGCTCCCTTTTCTCGCCTTATACAATACCCCTTTTTCAGCATAGAGATATTCATCAGCTAATGTAATTTTCCCATCCAGTTTTAGTTCGTCTAATAATCTTGATAAATAAAATTGATGCAACATCTTTTTCGTGAATTTTCCTTCATGATGCGAAACGATATGTTCTTGAATATCTAACAATGATATCGGCTTATCTTGCTCTATCATATATTCATAAACTGTACTACGCAGTTTTACGTATTTTTCGAGTGTCACAGTAATGCGCAACCCCTTTCTTCTTAATATAAATTTTCGTAATCGGTTTTTTTGCAATAAAAAAACCTCTCCGATAAGAAGAAGTTACGTATATATCTTCGTCTTATCTCCCAGAACAAATATGTTCTGCTGGAATTAGCACCTGCATCGCGGTTGCTGGGTTTCATCGGGCCAGTCCCTCCACCTCTCTGGATAAGAAAATATTCACTTAATTCTTACTATACGTAATTCCACTTTAATTGTCAAACAAATATAATAAATATAACAAATTATATTTTCTTCCTTACTGTTCATACTACCCATATACGAACATGCAAGGAGGATTATGAAATGCATCAAAATGCTCGCGGATATGTACAAGATTCTTTTCAATCATTACAAGAAGCTAAAAATTGTTTAGAAGAAGCGCTCGAAACAGTTGAAAAAGATTTTAATCGCGCTCGTATTGAACAATCACTTTATGCTGTTGAACAAGCTATTCAACGTTGCGAGTACACCGTTCACATTTTAGAAAAAGATTAAAAACTTCCCATCAATTGATGGGAAGTTTTTTCAAATGGCATACTTCATAATTATTGCCGTTATGATTAAAAAATATACAGAATTAGCAATTTCTAAAATTCCTACTTTTATAATAGAAATTTTTTTGCCATACAACATAATCGCTCGAATGGCACTTGGTATAAAAATAAGAGAACACCACGGATTAATCACAAATATGATTATCGTTAATACGATATGATATCCCCAAGATATAAGACGATACTTCGGATTATTTTTTTCACGAATCATCGTTTTCACATAGAACGTACTACCTAAAAAGTATAAAAATGAAATAAGTGCAATGAATATAGCTGTACGATCGATTTGGTTCATTGAAAAGTAATAACTAATTAACCCACCGATACAAAACACAATGATAGCACAAATATCATTTAGTAGTGCTCTTTCATTTTTTTGACGAGCGTAATACATATTCACTATAAATAATGGAATCATTACTATTACGAATAAAAGAATTCGCCACTCATATAATAAAGAAATCATCCCAAATAGGAACGCAATGCTGAAATAAACAATGGCAGCTTGTAAAAACTCTTTTTTTCGTCTTTGCTTTATGTACGTAAGAAATGGATACGTGGCTAAATAGATAAAAAACCACGCTAAAAACAATGGAATATGATAAATAGTAGGTTTTCCAAGTATGACACTTAATAAAAAAGGAATAACAAGCATGGCCCATGCACCATGTTGCTTTGGAATAACTAACTTCATTAACTATACACCTCCCTTTTGAAAAAAGTTCTCACCTACCATTATACAAATAATTTTATATAATAACGGATGTATATTAAATCGATTTTTTGACAAAAAAATGCTCCTTACAATATGTAAGAAGCATGAAAGAGGCAAACGAATATGTAAGTCGCGACCCTACCTTATATGAGTATGCTTTTCTATGTCACGTTATGCTCATCTAATATACCGTATTTCTTTTTAAATCTTGTAAGAATCGTAATCCATGAAGTACTAAATAGTAATAAGAAAATAACATTCGAAATCGCATGGCTCAAATCAAAGTAAAAACTTGCGATATAATACGAAATGACAGTTTCCCATGTTGCTTCTCGTATAAAACCGAGAAGGCCCCAGAAATTCATAATCCAGCCAAATAAAAAGCCAACAATTACTCCGTAAAGAAGTCTCCCCCATAGCTTTTTCATAAAAAATGTATTACGAAGTAAACCTGCTATAAAACCAATCATGCCCCACGAAAACATTTGCCACGGTGTCCATGGACCTTGTCCTAAAAAAATATTAGATACGATTGCTGCTGTAGCACCAATCATAAAACCAGTTTCACTTCCAAATACAATTGCAGAAACGATAATGACAAAAGAAGTTGGTTGTACACTTGGTAAAATAGAAAATGGCACCCGGCTTACTGCTGCAATTGCCGCTAATACAGCAACGAGAACAATTTCACGTGAAACAAACGCCTTTCTTTCAAAACGGATATAGAAAGGTAACATAATAACCGCTAATAGAAACAAACTACTTAACATGTAATAACCGTCCATGACAAGTGTCGTAAAAAGCAATGTGCCGATTATTACTGCAAAAATACATATTATGAATGCAACATATCGTTTGGACACGCTTCGTACACATCCTCCCATGTTAATGCATATGGCAATTCTTTTCGAATGAATCGATTAATAGATGTTGTATAAAAGAAGTTGCCGCTAAAAAATTCTTTCGGTGCATCATTCATAATGACTGTTCCATCAAATAACATCATACATTGATCAACGTATTTCGCTGCAAATTCAATGTCATGCGTCGCCATTACAATTGTTGTTCCTTCTTTTTGTAGCTTCCTAAATAGCTCTCCTACTCTTTCTTTCTTCCATGGATCTAACCCCTTTGTCGGTTCATCCAGTAATAATAGCGTTGGCTTTGATAATAACGTTGTACATAGCGCAAGTAATTGTTGCTCTCCTCCGCTACAATCATGCGGATGGCGTTCTTTAAGCGCATGTAACCAAAACTTTTTCAACATCTCTTCTGCAATTTTTCTTCCTTGTTCTCCATATAATTCACGCGCACGTTCATAAACCTCGTCCCATACTGTATCAAATGTAAAATGGTAATACGGATGCTGCGATACATACCCAATACTTTTAAAACGTTCTTTCGAATCAATTTTATGTATTACTTTTCCGTTCCACTTTACTTTCCCTCTTCTCGCTTTTTGTAATCCTGCTAAAATCGTTAACAGTGTAGACTTACCTGTACCATTCTTCCCAACGAGTGCTACCCATTTTCCTTTTTCAATCGAAACTGATAAATCACGTAAAATAAGCGGACTATTTTTTTCATATTGGAACGAAATATGCTCTGCGCTTAAAATTACCTCTTGCTTTTCACTTTGTGCTATTGGCTCATTTACATATGATATCGCTGCAAAATCATTCATTTTCATTTGCGCCTCTCGCACTGTAAACGGAATATCTCTCACATTCCACTCTAAAAATAGCCTTGGAATTTGCGGAATAAATGGACGGAATGTTTCTACTCCCCACATATCCGTAATAACAATTTTAGGACTACCATCATACATAATACGGCCATTATCCATACAAACAACGCGTGTTGCAAGCGGGATAACTTCATCTAAACGATGTTCACTTAAAATAATCGTAATTCCAAGTTCTTCATTAATCCGTTTTAATAATCCTAAAAACTCTTTTGCAGCGATTGGATCTAACTGCGCTGTCGGTTCATCTAATAATAGCAATTTCGGCTGCATAACTAATACCGCAGCTAAATTAACAAGTTGCTTTTGCCCACCAGATAACGTGTGAACAGATTGATGCAATAAATCTTGAAATCCTAAAAAGCTAATAAGCTCTGCTATTCTTTTTTGAATAATATGTGATGGTAATCCGATATTTTCTAAAGAAAATGCTAATTCTTGAATCACTGTATCCATAACGATCTGATTTTCTGGGTTTTGAAATACCATCCCAATTTCTTGGGCAGATAACAAATCAGCTACTTCCTCTATTAAAACACCCTCATAAAATATCTCTCCAGAACGCGTACCAATTGGAAGTAACTCCTTTTTAAAATGTTTTAATAAAGTCGTCTTCCCAGATCCCGATCCTCCAGTAAGTGCAATAAACTCACCTTTTTGAACAGAAAGAGAAATATGCTGTAACGCTTTTTCATTTTCATCAGCATATACAAATGATAAATTGTTTATTTCTGCATGCGCCACCATATCCATTCTCTCCCTTCCATTATGATTGGTAAACTAATAAACATCGTAAATACGACAAACATCATCCCATCGTATTGCTGAAATAGAATCGATTCGACTTTCGGATAAATAATCAATTTCCCCCCGCCATAATTACTACATATAATAGCCGCTATAAATAAAATGATTAAATAACTGAGCGTATACCAATCGCGCCTTTCCATTCTATAGCGAATATGCGTCGTACGCTTCGTTACACCAAATCCACGAGCTTGCATAGAATCTGCCGTTTGCAGTGCATCTTCTAATGAACAAATTAATAATACTTGCAGCAATTGCATACCATTTTTGACGCGTTCAATTATCGAACCTGAATCTACCTGCACACCTTTCGTCTTTTGAACGAGTGTGATTTTCTTTAATCGCCTTATAAACAAAGGAACAAATCTCACTGTAATCATCGTTAACAATGCAACTTTCGGTGAAATTCTTGAAAACAAATATAAAAATTTATGACTGGAAATAATATCATTGTATGACGCAAACGTAAACATAACTGCAACTAGTAATAACCCCATTACTATTCCAAACATAATCGCCTCAAGCTTAATACGGTCATCACCTAACCAAAATAACGTAGTTCGACCTCTATGCGTTAATAACGAATTAAATAAAATTACCATAAAAAAGAAAACAATTGTGCTCGGTAGCATCTTTCTTATCTTTTCGCTATTTCCTTGCATCACATTTAACATAATAATTAATACTATTGCTCCAATTAAAAAAAGAGGATGAAGACACATCATACATAGTATCATCACCCCGATATAATAGAAAAAATTCACAAAAGGATGTAAAGAAGAAAAACTTATTTTCATAGCCCTTTACCGAATGCCTTTCTTATTGTAATACGTATACCCACTCAATTGTATCTCCTGGTTTTACCGTAGCTACACCAGCACTATGGTTTGGAAAAGCACCGTTCACACGATATTTCCATCCACTAGTATCCGCAATATCTTTTTCATATAAATCATTAATACCTTTTACATAAATACTATCTCTAGATCCGCTTGCATCAACATCTAATCCTGTACGTTGTAATACTTTATACACAGTATCGCCTTCTTGTACATCCATCTTTTTCGCACCCATTATATATCCGTTATTTCCTTTTACCGAGATTGTTACTTGTTTTGCTTTAGGTACTGGTGGTACTGGTGGTGGCACTGGGTTTGGTGGTGGTACCGGTGTTGGTGGAGCTGGTACACTATTGTTCTCTTCTGGCTTTTTCTTTTGCTCCTGCTTCGGTGTTTCTTTCGGCTGATTCACAACCTTTGCTTCTTCTTTTACTTCTGGTGCTTTCGGTTGTTGTTTCTCTTCTTGTACTTGTTGCTGCTCTGGTTGCTTATTTACAGCAGGTTGCTCTTTCGGTTGTTCCTGTTGTTTCTCTTCTTTCTTTACCTCTGGTTGTGCCTGCGGCTTTTCCTCTTTCGGCTTCTCTTCTACTTTTTGTTCTTGTTTCTCTTTCTGTTCTTCTTGCTGCTTTTGCTCTGATTCAGCTTGCTTTTCTTCTGCTTTTTCTTCTGGCTTCGCTTCATCTTTTTGTTCTTCTTGTTTCGCTACCTCTTCTTGCTTCGGTTCTACCTTCTTTTCAGGCTTTACAGCTGCCTCTTCACATCCGGCAAGTAGCCCGAGCGAAAGCAGTAAAGAAATGAACCATTTCACCTTACTCATCCTATCTCTCACCTTTCATACGAAAATTAGGAGCAAATATTTGCTCCTAATTTTTTGTTAAGCTGCTTTACGTCTCCATAATACATATGCAGAAGCAATACATAATACACCCATACCTACTTCTGTTGCTGCACTATGAGAAGATGCTCCTGTTTTTGGTAGACTGTTACCGTTTCCGATTTTTTTATTCTTAACCGGTTCGTTATCTACAACTACTTTTAGATTTTCATCTTTTGTTTCTTGTTGTACTTCGTCTTGTTCTTTCGGTTCTTCAGTAACTTCTTTTTCTACTACATTATTTTCTGGTTCAACGACCTTTTCTGGCTCTTCAATCGGTTTTGGCTTAATTACATCACCAGCGTCTACATTAGACCAATCATAAATAGATTTTCCCATTTCCTTAAATTGAAGTAATGCTAAAAGAGCCTGTTCTGTAGCCATTCCGTTACCATTTTGATCACTTGGTAACCATTTAAATTCACCATTTGAAAGTTGATATGATAATAGGTTTTGCATTGCCTTATGAAGACGATTTTGATCTACATCTTTAACAAGCGATAATCCAATAATTGCTTGCGCAGTACTATTTGAATTTTCTTGTCCATCAGCTGAAAAACCGCCATTTTGCAGCTGTTCGTTATATAAATACGCAACAGCTTTTTGTATAGCTGGTTTCACATCTGATCGCTCTTGATAAGGAGCTAATGCTGATAAAACCATACCTGTTACATCAACGCTACTAGCACTATCTTTACTACCTGAACTATTATAAGTCCATCCACCGTCGGTATGCTGATTATTTAACAGTGCTTCCACTAGAGCAACTCTGTTCCATTTTGATTCAACTGGAATCTCATACTTCTTCGTATCAAATGCAAGTAAAGCAAATGCATAACCTGTAACCGAATTCACTTTATCTGACTCATACAATTTTTGAACTAAATTATGTCCACCTACATTTTTAGGGTCTGCACTCATTGCATTCATCATAATAATTGTTCTAGCTAAATCTGTCGCTGAAAAACGGTTAATACGCTTTTCTACTTTTTCAGTTACTGACTTAACATAATTTAATTTTGCCTCAATTGGCACATTCTTTCCAGAACGAGAAAGCGCTACAGCTACCCAATCACTTTCAATTCCATCTTGTAACATCTTGTCTGATGTTTTAGAAATGGCTTCGTTTAATTGTGCACTTGGAACTTGAATGTTCTCTTGCTGTGGTTGTTCTGGTTGTTCTGGTTGTTCTGGTTGTTCTGGTCTTGGATCATCCGTCTTCGGTTCTTCTGGTTTTTCTTGTTTTGGATCATCCGTCTTTGGTTCTTCTGATTTTTCTTGTTTTGGATCATCCGTCTTTGGCTCTTCTGGTTTTTCTTGTTTTGGATCATCCGTCTTTGGTTCTTCTGTTTTACACGTCCCAAACTTATCTAACGTTTCTTTCAATGTTTCCTGGCTTATATTGCTCCAGTCTGAAACAAAGCGAAAGACAACAACATCTCCAGATTTTAATTTATAACTATCTGCTCCGACTTCTGCAGACTTATCATTTACATCATACAGCCAAGCACTTGTAGCCCCGGCCATTAAACCATCGATGCCTTTTACATATGTTCCAAACGACATCGTTTCAGATTCTACCTTGTCCCCCATGACCTTTTGCAGCAAACTTAAAGCTGTTTCCCCATCTTTAATTTGCTCTTCTTTCGGACATAACATAATGCCTTTTTGTGATTCCCCAATAATTGCAAGTTTTGCTGTATTTTCTTCAGCAAACGTAATATGTACTGTATTCGCAAAAGAAACAAATACAAGTGTCACTGCCATTAACGACGTAAGCAGCCACTTTTTCAACATTGCCATCCCAAAATTTCCTCCCTTACTACCATTTACACAAAAAAAGGCCCTTCAAGGGCGTGCGATTGACACTCTCTTTTTGTAAGTGTCGAACAAAAATGTACAACACCTCCTACCCGCATTATTCGCGGCTATATTTGTATAGGAAAAATAATTTTGTTTATGAACGTATCATTGTGATAACATTCA
>NZ_JBNLYE010000070.1:0-17350 GCF_050172095.1 Bacillus sp. GMs2/2 | reverse complement strand
CTATAGTTATAGAAACCCCTTTTTCCTCACTTCCCTTCCAATATTTCCACAACTAAGTCAATCTTAGCCTACTCATAAATTTTTTGTCAACTATATTACGTATAAAATTTTTAATATCTGAATTTCTCTATATGCGGCTTTTTTTACAAAAAAGAGACTTTCTATTATAGAAAGTCTCTTTTCTCTATTTCTCTACAGCAATTTCCTGCTTTTGAAACTTAGAAACTATATAACCAAATCCTATACCGATTATGCCTGGAACTAACCAACCAATTCCTACACTATATAATGGAATCTTATCTAAAATAGGTGCTAGCGCTGCAATTTGAAGGTTTGCATTGTGTAATCCATCAAAGAAACTTATTGCAAATGCTCCTACAATCCCGCCCACATACATCGCTAATGGAAGACGAACGTAGTTTTCAACAAGTGATAATACGATAAGTACGATTCCAATTGGATAAATTGCGATTAAGATTGGTAATGCTAATGCATTTAACTGAGTTAACCCAAGGTTTGCTACCATAAATGCTAATACACAGAAAATGAAAACGACTTTTTGATAAGAAAGCTTTGGTAATAAGAAAGAGAAGTAATCACCACAAGCTGCAACAATACCTACAGAAGTTGTTAAACATGCTGCTGTAATTGCGATCCCTAATAATAAAGTTCCGTAGCTACCAAATAAATGATTCACGACATTTGTTAAAATAATTCCTCCGTTTGCACCCATTCCAAGTGACACACTAGAAGCTCCAAGATAAGCAAGTGCTAAATACACAAGTAGTAGACCAAGCGCTGCAATAAATCCTGCAAAGATTGTTACTTTTGCAATACTGTTTTTATTTGTAATGCCTTTTTCTTTTAACGCATGAATTACAACATTTCCGAATACCAGTGCTGCAAGTCCATCTAAAGTTAAATATCCATCAATAAATCCTTTGAAGAGAGGAGCACTATACGCTTCTGTTGGTGCACCAAATTCTCCAATTGGTGTAATAAGTGCTTTACCTACGATAATTGCAATAACAGCTAATAATATTGGAGTTAGCACCTTACCAATACGACCCACTAATTTCGAAGGATTTAAAGCTAAATAGAAAGTGACTGCAAAGAAAATAAGTGTAAAGATAACAAGTGGATATGACTGACCAGCTATCTCACTTGGTAAAAACGGTGCAACACTCATCTCATAAGCTACTGTTCCTGTACGCGGCACACTTACGAATACGCCTAAACATAAATAAATTGCAGTGATAAAAACAAGTGCGAATATAGGATGTACACGTCCTGCTAGCTCATTAATATCTCCCTTTAAAGCTATAACAATTACTCCTAATAAAGGTAGTCCAACGCCTGTTACGATAAAACCAAACAGCGCGATCCATACGTCCGTTCCAGCACCTTGCCCTAACGCTGGTGGAAAAATCATATTACCTGCACCAAAAAACAGTGCAAATAACATTAAACTTATTGCAAACATCTCTGAAAACTTTAAAGATGATTTCATTTCTACTAACCTCCTAAAATAATGAATTAACAAAATATTCTGAATAAAAATCCGTCACATATCCTCTTTCAAGCATACTTCCCCATAAAAGAACGCAAAAAACACCCGTCCCTAACAAAGGGACGAGTGTTGAAATCGTGGTTCCACCCTTATTCTAATAAAATGAATTTATAACGAAATAAGCTCATTTTATAGCTCGTGTAAATTGATAACGGTTTTATCCGCCAAGAATTACAATGCATCATGTATGCAGTTCACTCTTGAAGTTTAGAGGTGGTAAGCTTGTCTTTTCGTATTAGGAAGCTCACAGCCTAAGGCTTCCCTCTCTGAGAATCGTAAAATACAACTCATGTCCTCATCATTACTTTTATAAAATATCTTGTCGAAACTTGTTGTTTTTTATTATATGGGCTATTTTTTAAAAAATCAATAGTTTTATTTTTTCTGACAAAAAAATATAGGGAGAAAATTTCCCCTCCCTATAACTGCCCTATTAAAATTTCTAACTCTTCAGCTGTAACGCTCCGCCACTTTCCAACTTCAAGCTCATTTAGCTCTATATTCATAATGCGTACTCGCTTTAGCTTTATTACAGTAAACCCGAAAGCTCGACTCATTCTACGAATTTGCCTGTTCATTCCTTGCGTTAAAACAATACGAAATGTTGATTGATCGACTCTTGTCACTTTGCACGGCTTCGTCATTCCATCTTTAATCTTTACACCGCTGGACATCTCATCAATAAACCAGTCCGTAAAAGGTTTATCGACTGTGACAACATATTCCTTCTCGTGCTCATGATCACCATGTAAAATTCGATTCGCAATGCCGCCGTCATTCGTTAATAAGATAAGTCCTTCCGATGCTTTATCTAATCGTCCAACTGGAAAGATTCGCTCTGGATAATTGATATAATCAATAATATTATCTTCAATATGATCAGCTGCTGTACAAGTAATTCCGACTGGTTTATGAAAGGCTATGTACACCTTTTCTTTCTCTTCTTTTACAATAACTTGCCCATCAATCGTTACAACATCACCATCGCTCACAAGTTCACCGTGCGTACATATTTCGCCATTAATAGCCACGCGTCCAGCTTTAATGAGGCGATCTGTTTCACGTCTGGAGCATGATTTTGCTTCGCTTATGTATTGGTTGATTTTCATGTTCTATTCCTTTTCACATATATTAAAAGCGTCAATCTATGGCAATATCATTCTGCCACGATTGACGCTTTTTCACTTCGCAAAAACAACTAAATAAATAACCCCAATCACCAAAAATATTCCGCAACAAGCTAACAATACTTTTGCAAGTTTGTCCATAAACATATAATGGTTTCCCCTTTGTTTCGTTGTTTTCTATTTTAATTCGACAACTGTTACGCCTAGGCCTCCCTCGCCCATGTCACCGTAACGGAAGGTTTTTACACCGCGATGCTTCTTCAAGTAATCTTGTACACCTTGGCGAAGTGCTCCTGTCCCCTTACCGTGAATAATTGATACGCGAGGATAGCTTGCAAGCTGGGCATCGTCTAAGTATTTCTCAACGCGCGCCATTGCATTTTCAAATCGTTCACCACGAAGGTCAAGTTCTAATGAAACGTGATAGTCTCTACCTTTTACCGTTGCAACTGCTTTTTTCTCTGTTTGCTTCGGTGTGTTAATGTATTCCATGTTAGATTCTTTTACTTTCATCTTCAGAATACCGATTTGTACGCTCCACTCAGTATCGCTTACTTTTTCAAGTAATTGACCTTTTTGACCGAACGTTAATACTTTTACTTCATCACCTGCACGTAACTGTTGCTTCGGCGCAGTGTTTTTCACGTTTACTTTTTGTTTCTTAACAAGCTCTGGTGCTGCGCCTTCTAGACGGCTCTTCGCTTCAATTAACTCGTGATCTTTCACGTTTGCAAGCTGTGCTTTACGCAATTGACGAAGTTCTTGAATAATGCCTTCTGCTTCTTTCTTTGCGGCTTCGACTTTTTCTTCCCCTTCTTTTTGCGCTTTTAATAATCGTTCATCGCGATCTTCGTTAAATTCAATGATTTGACGTTGTAATTCACGATGAAGTTTTTCAGATTGTTTGCGAAGTGCTTCTGCTTCGTTCCAGTCACGCTCTGCGTTCTTCTGGCTTTCTTCTAACTTCGCAATCATATTTTCAATTTTATTCGTATCTGTACTAATGTGGTTGCGTGCTTGGTCAATAACGCGATCAGATAATCCAAGACGTTTCGAAATTTCAAAGGCATTACTACGGCCTGGTACACCGATTAATAATTTATAAGTTGGACTTAATGTATTTACATCAAACTCAACACTCGCATTAATAACTTGCTCACGGTTATATCCGTATGCTTTTAATTCTGGATAATGCGTCGTTGCAACAACGCGAGCACCGCGATTACATACTTCATCTAAAATCGAAATTGCTAGTGCAGCACCTTCTTGTGGGTCTGTTCCAGCACCTAATTCATCGAATAAAACTAAGCTTTCAAAATCAGCTTTTTCTAAAATATCAACGATGTTCACCATATGTGAGGAGAACGTACTTAAACTTTGTTCAATCGATTGCTCATCACCGATATCAGCAAATATATTTTTAAACACACAAATCTCTGACTCATCCATTACTGGAATGTGAAGACCAGATTGCGCCATTAAAACACAAATACCAACTGTTTTCAGCGTAACTGTTTTACCACCTGTATTCGGTCCTGTAATAACAATTGTCGTGAAATCTTTACCTAACATAATGTTATTTGGCACAATAATTTCTGGATCGATTAGCGGATGGCGAGCTTGTCTTAAATCCATATAACGCTCGTTATTTACGATTGGTTTCGTTGCTTTAATTCGCTTTGCATAAAAAGCTTTCGCAAAAATGAAATCAAGATTCGCAACTACTTCTACGTTTGATAAAACGATATCAGCTTCTACTGCCACTTCTTCTGTTAACATCAATAAGATGCGTTCGACTTCTTGTTTCTCTTTCACACGAGCTTCTTGCAGTGCGTTATTTAATTCTACAATGACTTGCGGTTCAATAAATAACGTTTGTCCAGAAGCTGATTGATCGTGAACAATACCACCATATACGCCGCGGTATTCTTGTTTTACTGGGATTACGTAACGTTCGTTACGAATCGTTACAATCGAGTCAGACAGCATCTTTTGCGCATTTGAAGAGCGCGTCATATTTTCTAATTTTTCACGAATACGGCTTTCCGCAGTACGAATTTGAGTACGAATACCACGCAGTTTATCACTTGCGCTATCGACTACTTCACCACCGTCACCGATACAATTTGTAATTTTCTTTTCTAAATCATATAAAGATACAATTTGAGCGACGTGAGTTTCTAAAATCGGAAGCTCGACACCGTTATCAGCCATATCTTCAATGAAACGTTTCATATTACGACTACCATACATCGTATTCGCAATATCAAGTAATTCATTTGGACTTAACATACTCCCAATTTTTGCACGCTTCACATTTGAGCGAATATCCGTAATACCACCTAATGGTGCACTACCTTTTAAACGAATAACTTTCGCTGCTTCATCCGTTGTATCTTGCATTTCTACAATTTCTTCAAAATCAGTGCTCGGCACTAAATGCTTCACTTTGTCACGGCCAAGTGAAGAGGCTGTATGTTCAAGTAATTGTTCTTTTACTTTATTGTATTCTAATACACGCAACGTTCTTTCTAACATGTTGCAGGTCCCCCTTGCGTTACTTATTACGTTTAATATAGTCTAATAAACGTTCAATATCCCATGTGTTAATCACGTTATCTTTTTGAATCCAACCTTTACGTGCTGCTGCTACACCTGTTTCCATATCTTCCAACATTTCAAGTGTATGAGCATCTGTATTAATCGCTACTTTTACACCAGCATCTTGTGCTTGTTTTAATAATTTCGCGCTTAAATCTAGACGGTTCGGATTCGCATTTAATTCTAAAACTGTATTTGTCTCTTTTGCGAGTTCAATTAATAAATCTGTATCTACATCATAACCCTCACGGCGCCCGAGAAGACGTCCTGTCGGATGAGCAATCATTGTGACATGTTTATTCTCAAGTGCAGTACGCAGACGCTTCATGATCGTTTCACGGTCTTGTGAGAAGCTAGAGTGAATTGCTCCAATGACATAGTCTAATTCTTCTAATACTTCATCATCAAAATCAAGCGAGGCATCTGGTAAAATGTCCATTTCAATTCCGCGTAAAATTGTAATGTCTGGATACTTTTCATTCATACGTTCAATTTCTTTCGCTTGCTCACGAAGACGCTCTTTCGTTAAACCATTCGCTACTTTTAAGTATTGCGAGTGATCAGTAATCGCCATAAACTTATATCCACGAGCACGGCACGCTTGTACCATTTCTTCAATAGAAAAAGCACCGTCACTCCAAGTTGTATGCATATGTAAATCACCTTGTATATCGGAAAACTGAATTAAGTTCGGATACTCTTTAATTAATTCAATTTCTTTTCCATCTTCACGCACTTCTGGCGGAATAAATGGTAGACCGAAATGAGCAAAGAAGTCTTCTTCAGTCTCAAATGTTTTCACTTCACCTGTTTCTAAGTTCTCTACACCGTACTCACTAATTTTCTCGCCTTTATCTTTTGCGATTTGACGCATTTTTACGTTATGGTCTTTTGATCCTGTGAAATGGTGAAGTGTTGTAATAAACTCTTCTGGTTTTACTAAGCGGAAATCGATTGAAATATCATATTCATATTGAAGACGAACAGAAACTTTCGTATCCCCACTTGCGATTACCTCAATCATATTATCGAATTGTAGTAAATGCTCACGTACCGCTGCTGGTTCTGTCGTTGCAATGATAAAATCTAAATCTTTCACTGTTTCACGAACACGGCGCAAACTACCAGCGCGAGAGAAACGAATTACTTCAGCAATATTCGACAATTTCTCCTCTATTTCCCCGGCAATAGGCAATACCATCGCAATTGGTAAACGCTCTGGACGAGAGCCTACTTGATCGATTGCTTCTAATATTTTCTCTTCTGTCTTCTTACCGAAACCAGCTAAAGCTTGTACTTTATTTTCCTCACAAGCAGCTTTTAACGTCTCCATATCAATAACGCCTAGCTCTTTATATAACTTAGCCACCTTTTTACCACCAAGACCTGGTAGTTTTAATAACGGCAATAAGCTACTCGGTACTTCTTTTTCAAGTTCTTGTAATACTTCAGATGTTCCCGATTCTATATATTCTTGAATAACGGCTGCTGTTCCTTTTCCGATGCCCGGAATCTTTGTGAAATCTTCAATCTCAGAAAGACTACGATCGTCACTTTCTAATGCTGCTGCCGCTTTACGAAATGCAGATATTTTAAATGGATTCGCACCCTTTAGTTCCATAAAAAGCCCGATTGTCTCTAATAATTTGATAACTTGTTTTTTATTTACTTTCATCATTACCCCGCCTTTCTTTCATAGAAAAAAACTTCTCTTTCCGAAAAAAGAGAAGTTATACTCTGCTACCTGTCTGCCATAGTTCCTTCACCTTTTCAGATAGAATCGGTGTATCGTCTACAATTATTTTGCTAATTGATGATTTTTGTAATGGTGTTTGTACTTGTTCAATCGGAAGAATGTTTCCAATGATAATTAAGACAAACAAAACAATATATACTTCTAAAAATCCGAGGATTGCCCCCGCAAACGCATTTACTTGCTTTAAAACCGGTATTTCTGCAAACATATTTAACAAATTACCAAGTAATGAAAGTGCTATTTTTGTAATAATAAACAATATGATAAACGCAAGCGCTTGATAAAATACTGTCTCAATATTATTTGCATCAATCCATTCTGGAACAGATACGTTTTTATCAAATGGATACGGAATAAATTTCGCAAGTGCTGGCGCTAAATCTTTACAGTACCAGTATGCAACAAGGTATGCGATAATAAAGCTTGTTAACTTTACAAGTTGCAGAATAAACCCTCTGCGTAAGCCGAGGAAAAATCCCATAACAAGCAGTAAAATGATAATAATATCAATCATGTTATTCCATTCCTTTTTTTGTCATACTTTCTTTCAATTTCTCATGTTCTTCTTTTAATTTTATGTAATCGTGTATGACGTTTACCGCCGTCAATACCGCTAGTCTACTCGTGTCAAGCGAAGGATTCTTGGCATTGAGTTCGCGCATTTTATCATCCACAATCGCTGCTACCATGCGGATATGACTTGTACTTTCATCGCCAACAACTGAATATTGCTGACCATAGATTTCTACATTAATTCGACTTTTCTTTCCCTTTTGTTGTGACAACTCACCGGCCTCCAATCACGTACAGAATCCTAAAGTTTATCATACCATGAACCTTCATAATATGGAAACAGAAAGAACAATCCGATATGATAAAAATAACAATATAAAAAAAGGGGCGACCATTATGTCAAATTCTATCGTAATTCAAACAAATTCTACAGTAATTGAAGACATGAAACAACAATATAAACATTCGCTTAGCCCGAAAATTCCGCAAGGCGGTATCTTTATGGCTAAGGTGCCATCTTGCACGATTACAGCGTATAAATCTGGAAAAGTAATGTTCCAAGGAGGCCGCGCTGAAGCAGAAGCTTCTCGTTGGCAAACTGTCTCTCACGCGCCGAAAACAGCTGTAAAAAAATCTGTCGATTCACACCGTTATGCGCCGCCTGCTTCCATCAGTACAATGTCTATTGTAGGGTCTGATGAAGTTGGTACTGGTGATTTCTTCGGACCAATGACAGTCGTTGCTGTATATGTGGATGCGAAGCAAATTCCACTACTAAAAGAACTTGGTGTAAAAGACTCTAAAAACTTAAATGACGATCAAATTACTGCCATTGCGAAACAACTTCTACACGTTGTTCCTTATAGCTCTCTTGTCCTTCATAACGAAAAATATAACGAGCTATTTGATAAAGGAAACAACCAAGGTAAGCTAAAAGCTTTACTACACAATAAAGCTATTACAAACTTATTAGCTAAAATGGTACCTACAAAACCTGAAGGCGTCTTAATCGACCAATTCACACAACCTGATACATACTACAAATATTTAGCAAAACAAAAACAGGTACAGCGTGAAAATGTTTATTTCGCTACAAAAGGTGAAAGCGTCCATTTAGCAGTAGCCGCTGCTTCTATTTTAGCTCGCTACTCATTCGTAAAACAGTTTGACGAACTAAGTAAAAAAGCTGGTATGCCACTTCCGAAAGGTGCTGGTAAACAAGTTGATATCGCTGCTGCTAAATTAATTCAAAAGCTTGGTAAAGAACGATTACCCGAGTTTGTGAAACTGCATTTCGCTAATACGGAGAAGGCGCTTCGCTTATTAAAATAGTATCGACAAAAACAGGAGCCTACAAACTCCTGTTTTTTGTTTCATCCTACTATTGTCCTTATAGTTTTGTTATAATTATAATATACAGATTATTATAACATAGGAGGGGATCTACATTGCTACTTCTACAAATGATTCTAAATATTTTACTAGGCGATCCACACGAAAGACAGTTCGAAATTAGAGAAAACATTCAGCTACTAAGTGAACAACCAGCGTTCAACGATTTAATAGAGCGTTATGGTCGATCTTTCTTATTAAACTTTCGGATTCGAAGATTTATCGGGAAACACGATGCACGCTTGTTAATACATAATCCAGCAAAACTACAACACTTCTGTGAAGAACTTGAATGTATGATTAGAAAAAGGAGGTTTTTCATATGAACGCTGTAAAAGTTAAAAAGGTACTATATGCTTTCGTACACCTCGTAGGCCCACTTTCTTACCTCACTATTTCTATCATTTGGGGAGCTTTTTTCACTACTAAATCCACATTCGAAAATATATCTGATAATCTTGGCGTGATGGCCATCTATTACGTGTTCATAAGTTTACTGTGGTTTTTCTATTTAGATCGATTAGACAAAGACATAAATAAGATTACAAAAGAAATTAACGATAATAAGATGTAACACATAACAAAGGAGAGCCCTTAAGACTCTCCTTTGTTATGTTAGCTTCGTTTCTGCTTCTTATTTGATGAAGATACTTTATGAGAACCTGTTTCATGTGTCGTCGTTCCTTGTCCTTCAACTTCTGGAGAACCTAGGCCCGATCTTGAATGATCTTTTTTCACTTTTTTACTCATTTATATTCACCCCTTCGCGTTACTTTTTGCTACGAGGGAATAAACTATACAATATGTAAAATAAAAAGCGAGAGGAAATCCTCTCGCTTTTTTTCATATTTTAGAATTCAGAAGAACCTGGAGTTCTTGGGAATGGAATTACGTCACGGATGTTAGCCATACCAGTGATGTACATTAGGAAGCGCTCGAAACCTAGACCGAATCCAGCGTGTTTTGTACCGCCGTATTTTCTAAGTTCTAAGTACCACCAGTAGTCCTCTTCGTTCATACCTAATTCTTTAATTCTGTCTACTAAAACGTCCATTCTTTCTTCACGTTGGCTTCCGCCGATTAATTCGCCGATGCCAGGAACTAGAAGGTCAGTAGCAGCTACTGTTTTACCGTCTTCATTTAAACGCATGTAGAATGCTTTAATGTCTTTCGGATAGTCAGTTACGAATACAGGGCGTTTGAAGATTTCTTCTGATAAGTATCTTTCGTGCTCTGTTTGTAAGTCAATTCCCCATTCTACTGGGTATTTGAAGTCAGCACCTGATTCTTGAAGCACTTTAATTGCTTCTGTATAAGTGATGCGACCGAAGTCAGAGTTAATTACGTTGTTCATGCGCTCAAGAACTGTTTTATCAACGAAGCTGTTGAAGAATTCCATTTCTTCTGGTGCATGCTCTAATACGTATTTCATTGCATATTTCAGCATATCTTCTGTAAGGTTCATTACGTCCCCTAGTTCAGCGAATGCAATCTCAGGCTCAACCATCCAGAACTCAGCAGCGTGACGAGTTGTGTTTGAGTTTTCTGCACGGAATGTAGGTCCGAATGTGTATACATCACGGAATGCTAATGCATAAGCTTCAGCGTTCAGCTGTCCACTTACTGTTAAGTTTGTTTCTTTACCGAAGAAGTCTTTTGACTCATCAACTTTTCCGTCTTCACCTTTTGGTAGGTTATTTAAATCTTGCGTTGTTACGCGGAACATTTCGCCAGCACCTTCTGTATCACTACCAGTGATGATTGGTGTGTGGACATGTACGAATCCACGCTCTTGGAAGAATTGGTGAATCGCAAATGCTGCGATAGAACGTACGCGGAACGTTGCAGAGAATGCATTTGTTCTTGGACGTAAGTGAGCGATTGTACGTAAGTATTCAAACGTATGACGCTTCTTTTGAAGTGGGTAATCAGAATCTGATAAGCCCTCGATATCAATTTTTTCTGCTTTAATTTCAAATGGTTGCTTCGCTCCCGGCGTTGCAATTACTTTACCTTCTACTTTAACTGAAGAGCTAAGTGGAAGTTTTGCAATTTCTTTGAAGTTCTCTAATTCTGTATCGAAAACGATTTGAACGCTTTTGAAAAAGCTACCGTCGTTTAATTCGATGAAACCAAATGCTTTTGAATCACGTAAGTTACGAATCCACCCTGATACTTGTACTGTTTGATCTGCATACTTTTCTGTATCTCTATACAGACTTTTTACTAATGTGTTTTCCATAGTGAAATTCTCCTTTGCTCATATATTTAAATACAAAAAAACCTTTCATCCATAAAGGGACGAAAGGTTAAACTTCGCGGTACCACCCAATTTGTCATAAAGACCAACTTTAACTCGTATGTAATACATACTTCCCGGTTTGTAACAGGCCGGATTCCCGTCTAAGTCTACTCTTGAATACAAAATTCAATTTCGGTTAGCAACTCCAAGGTGTTCTTCACATATACCGCCTCATCAGGCTCTCACCGTCCCTGACTCGCTTTGGATTATAGTATATACTACTTTTCCTTATCATCGTCTTTCATTTTGTTAAACTAAAATTAATGTACTACATTCGAGAGAAAGATGCAAGGTGTCGGAAAATATATGAGCGATTTTTGTAATATATCGACTTACCGACAGTGTCCGACAACCAATCCAATAAAAAAATTGCCGGAATGAATCCGGCAATTTTCTAATTACTTACGTAACTCCGCACCGAATTTCGCTTCTACCGTTGTTAGTACACGGTTATGTGCTTCTGTTACTTCTTCGTCTGTTAATGTACGTTCTGCATCGAAGTAAGTCATAGAGAATGCAAGTGATTTCTTGCCTTCTTCCATTTTTTCACCTTCGTATAAGTCGAATAGTGTTACGTCTTTCAGAAGTTCTCCGCCAGCTTCAGCAATGACTTGCTTCATTTCACCAGCTTTTGTTTCTTTTGTTACTACAACAGCCATGTCACGTGTCATAGATGGGAAACGTGGAATTGCTGAGTAGTAAGTTTCCTCAGCGTCTGCACCGAATACTTTTACAAGAGATAATTCAAATACGAATGTATTTTTCACATCTAATTGTTTTTCTGCTTCTGGGTGCAATTGACCGATGAAACCAATTACTTCGCCATCTAATACGATGTCAGCTGTACGGCCTGGGTGCATACCTTCACGTTTTGCTGGTGCATATGTGATTTGATTTGAAACGCCAAGCACGTCGAATAGTCCTTCTAGTACACCTTTCACAACGAAGAAGTCTACTACTTTCTTCTCACCTTGCCATGCATGGTGAAGAGCAAGACCTGTCATAACACCTGCAAGATGTTGTTCTTCTTTCGGAAGTTCTCCTTCTTCTGTCGGTAAGAAGATAGAACCTACTTCGTATAAAGCAACGCTGTCGTTTTTACGAGCGACATTGTATGAAACTGCTTCTAGTAATTGCGGTACTAAGCTTAAACGAAGTTGGCTACGTTCTTCACTCATTGGAAGTGCAAGACCTACAGGCGCCTTTTCGTTTGGCTCAACCATATATTGTTTCGCTTTGTCAGCGCTTGTTAATGAATACGTAATTGCTTCATATAAACCAGCACCCTCTAAGAAGCGGCGTACTTTACGACGTTTCGTTTGTGCTGATGTTAATTTACCACGAGTCATCGTTCCAGAAGGTAATGTAACTGGAATGTGGTCATAACCGTATAGACGGCCCACTTCTTCTACTAAGTCTTCTGAAATTGTAATATCAGGACGACGTGCTGGTACATTTACATGGAATGTTCCTTCTACTTCTGTAAATGGGAATTTCAAGTTTGTGAACATTGTACCCATTTCACTCGCAGAAATATTTGTACCTAATACACGGTTTACTTTTTCAGCAGTAACAGATACTGTACGCTCTTGTACTTGTAAGTTGTCAGCTTCTACTACACCTTCAAGTGCTTCACCGCCAGCATATTTCGCCATTAAAGCAGCTGCGTGTTGAATTGCTTCAAATGTACGTGTTGGATCGATTCCTTTTTCGAAACGTGCACTTGATTCACTACGAAGACCTAAGTCTTTTGATGTACGACGTACTGTTTGACCTGCAAAGTATGCAGACTCAATTAGAACGTTTACTGTCTCATTTGTAACTTCAGAATCCGCCCCGCCCATTACACCAGCAACAGCTAAAGCTTTCGTGCCGTTTGTAATTACAAGATGGTGGCTTTGTAATGTACGCTCTTGATCATCTAACGTTTCAATTTTTTCGCCTTCTTTTGCAAGACGAACAACGATTTCTTTTGAACCTAATTTATCGTAATCGAATGCATGTAACGGTTGACCGTATTCCATTAAAATGTAGTTTGTAATATCAACTACGTTGCTAATTGGACGAATGCCAGCTGCCATAAGACGAGTTTGCATCCACATTGGTGACGGACCAATCTTTACGTTTTTAACCATTTTTGCAATGTATAATGGGTTTTCTTCTTTCGCTTCTACGCTTACAGAAATATAATCAGAAGTTTTTTCTGCTGTTTCTTGTAAGTCGATAGCTGGAAGTTTTACTTCACGGCCATAAATAGCAGCTACTTCGTAAGCAACACCTAACATGTTTAAGCAATCTGCACGGTTTGGTGTTAAGCCAAGCTCAAGTACTTCATCGTGTAAGTTTAAAATTTCAAGTGCATCTGCACCAACTTCAGCGTCACTTGGGAAGATGAAGATACCATCTGCGTATTCTTTTGAAACTAACTTTCCATCAATACCAAGCTCTTGAAGAGCACAAACCATACCGTGAGAAGCTTCACCGCGTAGTTTTGCTTTTTTGATTTTGAAGTTACCAGGAAGTACAGCTCCAACTTTTGCAACTGGTACTTTTAAACCTTTTGCAATGTTAGCAGCTCCACAAATAATTTGAACTGGCTCTTCTTCACCGATATCGATTAAGCATTTGCTTAATTTATCAGCTTCTGGGTGTTTTTCACATTCTAATACGTGACCAACTACAACACCTTTTACACCTTTATTTAATACTTCAACGCCTTCTACTTCAATACCACTTTTCGTGATTTTGTCTGCTAGTTCTTGTGCTGTTACATCTTTAATATCTACATACTCTTGTAACCAACGATATGATACGAACATATTTATCCTCTCCTTCCCTTACGCTCGTTTGAATTGTTGTAAGAAACGTACATCATTTGTATAGAAATGACGAATGTCATCTACTCCGTATTTCAACATTGCGATACGCTCTGCGCCCATACCGAATGCGAAACCTTGATATTCTTTTGAATCATAACCAGCCATTTCAAGTACGTTCGGGTGAACCATACCTGCGCCTAGAATTTCAATCCAGCCAGTTCCTTTACAAGTGCCGCAACCTTTGCCGTGACACATCATACAAGAAATATCCATCTCTACAGATGGCTCTGTGAATGGGAAGAAACTTGGACGAAGACGGATTTCACGATCTTCACCGAACATCTTTTTCACGAATACTTGCAGTGTACCTTTTAAGTCACTCATACGAATGTTTTTATCAATTACAAGACCTTCAATTTGCATGAACTGATGTGAATGCGTCGCATCGTCGTCATCACGGCGATACACTTTACCAGGACAAATAATTTTGATTGGGCCTTTTTCTTTATTATTTTCCATCGTACGTGCTTGCACAGAAGATGTATGTGTACGTAGTAACGTTTCTTCTGTAATGTAGAATGTATCTTGCATATCACGCGCTGGGTGATCTTTCGGTAAGTTTAGTGCTTCGAAGTTGTAGTAGTCTTTTTCTACTTCTGTTCCTTCAGCTACTTCATAACCCATACCGATGAATACATCTTCAATTTGCTCAACAACAGCTGTTAACGGATGGTGACAACCTGTTTCAACAGGACGACCTGGCAGTGTAACATCGATTGTTTCAGTAGCTAATTTCGCTTCGATTACTGCTTTTTCTAAGTTACTAATTTTGTCATCTAAACGCGTTTGAATCGCTTCACGCACTTCATTTACTAATGCTCCCATACGTGGACGCTCTTCTGCTGACAATTTTCCCATGCCGCGTAATACTTCTGTAATTGGGCCTTTTTTTCCTAAATACGCTACGCGTACGTCGTTTAAGCCCTTTAGCTCTTTCGCTTCTTCAATAAGCTCTAACGCTTTTTGCTTTAGCTCTTTTAAACGTGCTTCCATTTTGGAACCCTCCTAATTTTAAAAATAAAAAAACCTCGCTCCCAAAAAGGGACGAGGTAAATTCGCGGTACCACCCTAAATTGACAGAACAAGTCTGCCCACTCATTAGTTATAACGATCAATTCTGACCGGAACGCCTTTACATATACATGGTCCTGGCGTCAACTCCAGAGGTGAATTCACTTCCGTCTACCATAAGAATGCTTTCAGTCTACGGCACTCTCTCCCTATATGGCGATTTTGTAAGTTACTCTTCTCTATCAACGTTTTTCGTTATTTAACTTTTAATATAATGTACTTCAACTTATTATAAGAAGTTTTTTATTTGTTCGCAACCGGGCTTTGCAAATAATACGTTAAAATCCCTGCTGCAACCGCAACATTTAATGATTCTGCCCCGCCGTAAATCGGAATATACAAGTTTTGATCCGTTTTTGCAAGAATTCCTTGGCGTACGCCATTTCCTTCATTTCCTACAATTAATGCAAAACTGCCAGCCGGCGTTACTTCACCATACGGAACTCCATTTTCAAGAGCTGTTCCATATACAGGAACGTTGTTTTCTTTTAACTTGTCTACCCATTCTTCTAAGTTCCCTTTTACAATTGGTAAGTGGAAAATAGAGCCTTGTGTAGAGCGGAGTACTTTACTATTGTAAACATCAACACAACCTTCTCCAAGCACAACGGCGTGAATACCAGCTGCATCAGCTGTACGAATAATTGTTCCTAAATTACCTGGGTCTTGCAGGCCATCTAATAAAAGGAATTTCCCATCAGTAAGAGCTACTTCTTTCTCATGCTTCTCACAAACAGCAAATACACCTTGTGTCGTTTCTGTTTCACGAAGTATTTTGACAATCGCCTCAGGTACGATATACATTTCCACATCATTAACTGTCCAATCTTTCGGAAGGTCTGTCTGATCTGAAACGATAAGTTCTGTTACAATTCCTGCCTTCAAAGCTTCCTCGACTAAGTGGAATCCTTCTACAAAAAATAAACCTTTTTTATCGCGTTCTTTTTTCGTTTGCAGCTTTTTCCACTGCTTTACACGCGGATTTTGTACTGAATCAATGTTTTTCATAATATGTATTTCCCTCTCTTCTTGTCTTATCATTATAGCCTATTTTCCATACATATTTACATAAAAAAGAACAAAAACTAACGTCAGTTTCAATTCTGAAGAAGAGGTGAAAGCAATGAGTTTTAATTTACGCGGTGCCGTATTAGCGAATGTATCTGGAAATTCACAAGATCAATTACAAGAAACAATCGTCGATGCAATTCAAAGCGGTGAAGAAAAAATGCTTCCAGGTCTTGGCGTTTTATTTGAAGTCATTTGGAAAAACGCTGATGAAAATGAAAAGCACGAAATGTTAGAAACACTAGAGCAAGGATTAAAAAAATAAGTAATTTGAAAATCACCTTTGCATAAGCTAAGGTGATTTTTTTGCAGAAAAATTTTTTCTTCTCCTAAACATTTCTACTTTACTAACGAACTATGATGGAGTACAATGTTCAAAATACATTTAAACCGATCGATTTTTCTTCATATACACCATAAGATAAAAGGAGTGAATGTTTTATGCACCGTATTACGCTTGAACAAATTTTTAAACACCACATTACACAAAAATACGTAAACCGTTCTGGAATGGTCCACGCGATCGCTGTCGCTTACCATGCGTTTCACCTAGCCAAAAAGCATCACGCCTCAGTCGATGCTGCCACAAAAGCTGGCTTCCTTCATGATATCGGACATCATACTTGGTACACAGGCGGCGAATGGGATTATGACTTATATAAAAAGAATGATATCCATGCAATTAAAGGTGCTGAAAGAGCACATAAATTACTTATTAGATTAGGAGAACATCCAAAACTAGCAAAAGAAATTTCTATTGCAATTCTTCTTCATACAGATTCTTTCTTAGTGGAACAAGAAATTGAAAGAACATCGCTTCAAAATATTATTAAATGGGCAGATGAAGCAGATGAAGAACCGGGCGGAGCGCATCATTATCGAACAATTTCTTATGAAAAAGCACTTAAAGCAATTCAGCAATTAGATCGATTGGTAGAGCGTGAATTGCAAATAGAGCAAGCAAAATTGAATAACAAGACAGAACATAGTTATCAATGAGAAAGAGGCATCACTACAGGGTGATACCTCTTTTATTATTTTATGGAAAATACACCTTTATATGTAATATTT
>NZ_JBNLYE010000069.1:0-17837 GCF_050172095.1 Bacillus sp. GMs2/2 | reverse complement strand
AAAAGAAGATATGAAAACCTAATCTCATATCTTCTTTTTCTCTATGCATTTACAGGTTCTTCTACATAAGAAAGGGCATTTTCAAAATCGGATATTAAATCGTTAACATTTTCAAGACCGACTGATAACCGAAGTAATGAATTAGAGATTCCTCTTTCATCACGAGCTTCTTGCGATAGTGCTGCATGTGACATTTTTGCTGGATAAGAAAGAATTGACTCTACAGCTCCTAAACTAACTGCAAAAACAGGTAATTTTACTTTTGATAAAAATTGGCGGAGTGCATCTTCTGACTGCAAAGTAAACGATAAGACCGCTCCAGCTGATGTTGCTTGAGATTGTTGAATATCAAATCCGAGATGTGTTTGTAATCCCGGATAATAGACATTTTGTACTTTAGCGTGCTCTTGTAAATAATGTGCGATTTTATTGGCATTTTTAGCTGAATGCTCGAGGCGTACGTGCAATGTTTTTAGACCGCGAAGTACGAGAGAACAATCTTGAGGTCCTAAAATAGCACCGAATGCATTTTGTAAAAATCCAAGCTTTTGAGCGAGTTCGGCATCTTTTACTACTGCTAATCCGGCAGTAACATCACTATGACCAGCAATAAATTTTGTAGCACTATGAAGAACGACATCAGCTCCAAGTTCAAGTGGTTTTTGGAATAGTGGTGTCAAAAATGTATTATCAACAAAAGTAAGAGCGCCAATAGATTTTGCGAGTTTAGAAACCTCGCGAATATCTGTCACTTTTAAAAGTGGGTTAGAAGGTGTTTCTACATAAAAGAGCTTTGTATTTGGTTTCATGTTTTGTTTTATTTCTTCTAAATTGGTCATATCAACAAATGTATGTGAAACACCGTAACGGGAGAGTACCTCAGTTATCACTCGGTAAGTGCCTCCGTACACATCTTCTGAAATGAGTACGTGATCACCTTGTGAAAGAAGGAGGAATGCAGTGGAAATCGCTGCAATGCCTGATGCAAAGGCGAATCCTTTTGTTCCGCCTTCTAATAAAGCAATGATATCTTCAAGAGCTTCACGAGTTGGATTTCCTGACCTGCTATAGTCATATTTTCCGAACGTATCTACATCAAACTGGTGAAAAGTTGATGTGTTATAAATAGGAACGTTCACAGCGCCTGTTTGCGAGTCATGTTTATATTGGTTGTGTAGTAAGAGTGTATCTATAGAATAGCTCATATTCTTACACCTTCTTTTACGAGTTTAATGGCTTGCTTTAAGTCTTGAATTAAATCGTTACTATTTTCAATGCCAACTGAGAATCGAAGAAGACGATTGCATACGCCGTTTGCTGTTCTAATTTCTTCAGGAATATCAGCATGTGTTTGCGTTGCTGGATAAGTCATTAAACTTTCTACACCACCAAGACTTTCGGCAAATGTAATTAAGGATAAAGATTGTAAGAATGGATTAATCCAAGCTTCATCTTTAAGGCGGAATGAAATCATGCCGCCTCTTCCTGGATAAAATACATCTGTCACCCCGTCTTCATCATTTAAATACGCAACAACTGCTTTCGCATTTTCTTCATGTTGTCTCATGCGAAGCGCTAACGTTTTCATACCGCGAATTAATAACCATGAGTCAAATGGGCTTAAAACTGCACCTGATGCATTATGATAATGAGCGATTTCCTCGCAAAGTTCCTTTCCTTTTGCAACGACAAGCCCGCTTAGTACATCGTTATGTCCCCCTAAATATTTCGTTGCGCTATGAAGTACAATGTCAGCACCTTCTGTTAATGGTTGCTGTATATAAGGTGTGTAGAATGTGTTGTCTACAATAAGAAGTAGTCCGTGCCTTTTCGCTACAGTTGCGACAGCAGCAATATCGGTAACTTGCATTAATGGATTAGTTGGAGTTTCTATGAAAATAGCCTTCGTTTCAGTTGTGATAGCTTGCTCAATTTGTTTAATAGACTGTGTATTTACGTATCTACATCGAACATTCCACTTTTTTTCATGCTCAGAAAATAATCGATACGTTCCCCCGTATAAATCTTCAGATACAATAAGTTCGTCTCCAGAGCGGAATAGAGAAAGGACGAGGAGAACAGCCGCCATCCCTGAACTACAGGCATAACCTTGTTCGCCATATTCTAAGTCTGCGATCGCCTGTTCTAAAAGACCGCGAGTTGGATTGCCAGTTCGTGAATAGTCAAAGCCAGTAGATTTACCAATTCCTTCGTGGCGATAAGCAGTTGAGAAATAAACTGGTGGATTAACCGTTCCAGTTGTAGTTTCACTACGATTTCCGATTTGTGCTAGTTTTGTTTCGATTGTTGACATGTGAAAATTCCTCCTTTTTAAATTGAAACATTAAGTGAATATAAAATAAAAAAAGCCTTCTAAGAAGAAGGCTTTCGGTTTGAATAGAGTCTTCTTCTCATCTGTCAAATCTTTCACAATTTGCTGGAATTAGCACCTTATTAACAAAATGTTAATGGTTGCTGAGGCGTCACAGGGCCAGTCCCTCTACCTCTCTAGATAAGAATGTTCGTATGAAATTTTTATTATGTTTTTAACTTTACAATAAAAGATAATTGAATTGCAACTTTATTTTAAATAATTTTTATTTTTCCGCAAGTGTCATTGACTTTTACTTTTGTGCATGCTAAATTTATTAAAAAATTAACAAACATTGTTAAAAGGGGAACGCATTTCCTTTTAGCTACATAAATAAAATAATAAAGACAACTCTTATTGAGAGCGGTGGAGGGAAAGGCCCTGTGAAACCCGGCAACCTTCAAACGAAATGTTTGAAACGGTGCTAATACCTGCAAAACGAATGTTTTGCATAATAAGAGGAGGAACAATTATGTCCCCCTCTTCAAAGTGAAGAGGGGGTTTTTATATTGATAGAAATGAGGGAGATTCGTGAAATTACTAGATTTATTATCAAAAGGAATTGTAATAGGTGATGGTGCGGTTGGAACGTTATTGCATTCACATGGTTTGCAAAGTAGCTTTGAAGAATTGAACGTATCTGATCCAGATCTAATTATATCCATTCATAAACAATATGTAGCTGCTGGAGCAGATGTAATTCAAACGAATACGTATGGAGCAAATGAGGCGAAATTACGTATGTATGGTTTAGAAAATCAAGTTACAAAAATTAATAGAGCGGCAGTGAAATTGGCGAAAGCATCTGTGACAGATAAAAATGCAATTTTAGGAACAATTGGTGGTATGAAACATATCGGAGCTGTTACAACGACTGATATGGAAAGGGAGTTTATATTACTTGAACAGGCGGGGGCTTTACTAGAAGAACAGGTTGATGGATTACTATTAGAAACTTTTTATGATGAATTTGAATTACTTCATGCTGTTCAGGTGTTACGAAAGCAAACGAACATTCCAATTGTAGCTCAATTAGCGTTACATGAGGCAGGTACGACTCAAAATGGAAATGATGTAAATGAAATATTAAAACAGCTTTTAGATTACGGTGCAAATGTTGTTGGATTGAACTGCCAACTAGGACCACTTCATATGACGGAAGCTTTCAAAATGATATCGATTCCGCAAAATGGCTATTTATCAGCATACCCAAATGCAGGTCTCCCGAATTATGTAGAGGGACGTTACGTATATGAGGGAAGTCCAGCTTATTTCGAAGCGATGACACCGAAATTTATTGAGCAAGGTATTCGGTTATTGGGTGGCTGTTGTGGTACGACTCCAGAACATATTCAAAGTATGAAGCGCGCTGTTGCGAATATTACCCCTGTAATAGAAAAAGAAACGATTCAAAGGCCAAAAGTCGTTCATACGCATGAGAAACGTTCGAAGGCTCACGTCACTCTAGCAGAGAAAGCAAAAAAACAAACGACAGTTGTAGTGGAATTAGATCCACCGAAAACGTTAGATACACAGCGTTTTTTTGAAGGAGCAAGAGCGTTAAAAAGAGCGGGAGCAGATGCTATTACTCTAGCAGATAATTCATTAGCATCGCCTCGTGTCTCTAATATGGCGATGGGTGCATTATTAACGAAGCATGATATCCCAGTATTGACGCATTTAACGTGTAGAGATCATAACGTCATTGGACTACAATCTCATTTGTTAGGTTTATCGGCGTTAGGGATGGAAGAAGTGTTAGCTTTAACTGGTGATCCAGCGCGCGTTGGTGATTTTCCCGGTGCCACTTCTGTATATGATTTATCCTCTATTGAGCTTATTAAAATGATTAAAGAAATGAACGATGGACGTTCAATTTTAGGGAAATCAATTGGACCGGCGACAAGGTTTTCTGTAGGCGGCGCATTTAATCCTCACGTGAGGCACTTAAAAGCGGCGGTTAAGCGAATGGAACGAAAAATAGATGCTGGAGCGGAGTATTTTTTAACTCAGCCAATTTACGATATCAAGTTAATTGAAGAAGTGTATGAAGCGACAAAGCATTTGGAACAACCTATTTTTATTGGAATTATGCCGTTAGTAAGTAAGCGGAATGCAGATTTTCTTCATTTTGAGGTGCCGGGTATTACTCTTCCTGAAGAAATAAGAGAGAGAATGGATGGACATGAAACGAAAGAGGCAGCAATTGAGGAAGGGATTCGCATTTCACAAGAATTGGTCGACGCAGCGATGAAATATTTTAATGGTATTTATCTTATTACACCATTTTTAAAGTATGAAATTACAGAACATCTTGTTAAATATGTAAGAGAAAAGCAAGAAGTGAAAGAAGGTATTAATTGATGAAGTGTATAGAAGAAAAATTAAAAAATAGCATTTTAATATTAGATGGTGCAATGGGGACAATGATTCAGCAAGAGGATTTAACTGCTGAAGATTTCGGAGGAGAAGAGTACGAGGGCTGTAATGAATATTTAGTGGAAACAAGACCAGACGTTATTTTAAAGATTCATAAAGCTTATATTGAAGCTGGAGCGGATATTATTGAAACAAATACATTTGGGGCAACGAATATTGTACTAAGTGATTATGAGCTGTCTCATTTAGATGAAGAACTAAATGAAAAGGCAGCACTTTTGGCGAAGCAAGCTGTTAAAGAAAGCGGGAATGAAGTATATGTTGCGGGAGCGATGGGACCAACAACGAAAGCAATTAGTGTTACTGGTGGTGTGACTTTTGAAGAATTGATTGAAGCTTATACAAGGCAGGCACGAGGATTATTAAAAGGAGAAGTTGATGTATTACTCGTTGAGACGAGTCAAGATATGCGTAACGTGAAAGCAGCTTATATTGGAATTCAAGCTGCTTTTGAAGAACTGAAAAAAACGGTTCCTATTATGATTTCAGGTACGATTGAGCCAATGGGAACGACTCTGGCTGGGCAAACAATTGAAGCTTTTTATTTATCAGTAGAACATATGAAACCATTATCTGTTGGGTTAAACTGTGCGACTGGTCCGGAGTTTATGAGGGACCATATTCGTTCACTATCTGATTTATCGGAGTGTTACATTTCTTGTTATCCAAATGCAGGTCTTCCTGATGAAGATGGACATTACCATGAATCTCCATCTTCTCTTGCTGAAAAGGTGAAGCGATTTGCTGAAGAAGGATGGGTTAATATTATTGGTGGTTGTTGTGGCACGACACCAGAACATATAAAAGAAATGAAATCCGCGCTAGCATCTCTTAAGCCTCGTGACCATCATGAGAGAGAAGGACATGGAATTAGTGGATTAGAAGCACTGCAATATGATGAGTCTATGAGACCGTTATTTGTAGGTGAAAGAACGAATGTTATTGGGTCACGTAAATTTAAACGATTAGTAGCAGAAGGGAAATTTGAAGAGGCTGCTGAAGTGGCAAGAGCGCAAGTGAAGAAAAATGCTCATATTATTGATATTTGTATGGCAGATCCTGATCGCGATGAAATAGAAGATATGGAAAACTTCTTAGCAGAAGTTACGAAAGTTTTAAAAGTACCGATTATGATTGATTCAACAGATGAAAATGTGATGGAGCGAGCTCTTACTTATATTCAAGGAAAAGCTGTTATTAATTCAATTAATTTAGAAGATGGAGAAGAACGATTTAAAAAAGTGACACCGCTTCTTCAGAAGTATGGTGCTGCTATAGTTGTAGGAACAATTGATGAAGACGGTATGGCGGTTAGTGCGGAGCGAAAGATAGAAATTGCGAAAAGAAGCTATGAATTACTTACAAAGAAGTATGGGATACGCCCGTCAGATATTATTTTTGATGCACTTGTGTTTCCGGTAGGGACAGGTGATGAAGAATATATTGGTTCAGCAGCAGCGACTATAGAAGGAATTCACCTTATTAAAGAAGCGTTACCAGAGTGTTTAACGATTTTAGGGGTAAGTAACATATCATTTGGTTTACCACCGGCTGGACGTGAAGTATTAAATTCAGTCTTTTTATATCATGCTACGAAAGCAGGGTTAGATTACGCGATTGTGAATACGGAAAAATTAGAACGCTATGCGTCGATTCCAGAGGAAGAAAAACGCCTTGCAGATGCACTACTGTTTGAAACGACGAAAGAGACGTTAGAAGAATTTACAAACTTTTACCGAGTTGCTAAAAAGAAAGATATCGTTGTGCAAGAAACGTTAACGCTTGATGAAAGACTAGCAAATTATATTGTAGAAGGTACGAAACAAGGATTACACGAGGATTTAAGTCTTGCGCTTGAAGAAGGAAGAAAACCTCTTGATATTATTAACGGTCCGCTTATGACAGGGATGGATGAGGTAGGACGACTATTTAATAATAATGAACTTATTGTTGCTGAAGTATTGCAAAGTGCTGAAAGTATGAAAGCTGCTGTAAGCTATTTAGAGCCACATATGGAATCTAGTGATAGTGCGAAAAAAGGGAAAGTATTATTAGCAACTGTAAAAGGTGACGTGCATGATATTGGGAAAAATCTCGTTGAAATTATTTTAGCAAATAACGGATATGAGATTATTAATTTAGGAATTAATGTACGTTCGGATCGAATTGTTCAAGAAGTACAAGAAAAGAAGCCGGATATTATAGGCCTTTCCGGTTTATTAGTAAAATCAGCGCAACAAATGGTAACGACTGCTGAAGATTTAAAAGCAGCAAATATTGATGTTCCCATTGTTGTAGGTGGTGCAGCGTTAACGAGAAAGTTTACAGATAATCGGATTTCACCATCATATAAAGGGCTCGTTTGTTATGCGAGTGATGCGATGACGGGGCTCGATATTATTAATAAGCTTCAAAAAGAAGAAGAGCGTGAGAAGATGAAACAGGATAAAAAAGAACGTCATCTTCATATCGTAAAAAAAGAGGAGAAGAAAGTAGAAATTCCAGCAGTAATTGAGCCATTACCGAAGGCTGAAGTTATCGTGCCTGATTCAACAAAACGAATTGTATTACGCGATATTCCGGCCTTTCATCTCGCTCCATTTTTAAATAGACAAATGCTACTTGGGCATCACCTTGGATTAAAAGGAAATGTGAAGAAGCTTTTGAAAGAGGGAAATAAGAGAGCACATGAATTAAATGATTTAATAGATGAATTATTGCAGGAAGGACAATCTTGGTTAAAGCCGAAAGCAGTGTATCAATTTTTCCCAGCGCAAAGCGACGGACAAAACATTGTAATATATGATCCAAAAGATCATACGCGTGTTATAGAGCGTTTCACATTCCCTAGACAAGGAAAGGCTCCCTATCGTACTTTAGGTGATTATTTGCGCCCAATAGGAGATGAGATGGACTATGTTGCTTTCTTATCTGTTACGGTTGGGGAAGGAATTCGGGACATTGCTGAAGAGTGGAAGGCGAAAGGTGATTACTTACGTAGTCATGCCATTCAATCGTTAGCGCT
Organism: Bacillus sp. GMs2/2; assembly: GCF_050172095.1. Taxonomy (NCBI): domain Bacteria; kingdom Bacillati; phylum Bacillota; class Bacilli; order Caryophanales; family Bacillaceae; genus Bacillus; species Bacillus sp. GMs2/2. The sequence goes on along the minus strand of NZ_JBNLYE010000069.1, from coordinate 10,002 downwards.
TGAATTAGCGGAAGGACTTGCTGAAAAAACACATATGCTCATTCGTGACCGCTGGGGCATTCCGGACTCACCTGAACTGACGATGGAAGAACGTTTCCGTACGAAATATAGAGGAATACGAGTGTCATTTGGTTATCCGGCGTGTCCAGAACTTGCAGATCAAGAAAAGCTATTTCGCTTAATTCATCCAGAGGAAATAAGTATTTCATTAACAGAAGGATTCATGATGGAGCCAGAAGCGTCCGTAACGGCTATGGTATTTTCTCACCCTGAGGCAAGATATTTTAGTGTATTATAGTCTAGAAGGGGGAGACGTATGAAGAAAATAGTCTTTACAGGTGGCGGTTCGGCAGGACATGTAACACCTAATTTAGCCATTATCCCATATTTACAGGAAGACAACTGGGATATCTCCTATATTGGTTCTCATCAAGGTATTGAGAAAACGATTATAGAAAAGGAAGGCATTCCCTACTATAGTATTTCGAGTGGAAAGCTACGTCGTTATTTTGATTTGAAAAATATAAAAGATCCTTTTCTTGTAATGAAGGGTGTTATGGATGCGTATGTAAGGATTCGAAAACTAAAACCAGATGTAATTTTTTCAAAAGGCGGTTTCGTATCTGTACCAGTCGTAATTGGAGGATGGCTAAATAGAGTACCAGTTTTATTACATGAATCTGATATGACACCAGGACTAGCAAATAAAATTGCGCTTCGTTTTGCTTCGAAAATATTTGTTACATTTGAAGAAGCAGCGAAACATTTACCGAAAGAAAAAGTAATATATACGGGATCTCCTGTACGTGAAGAAGTGCTGAAGGGAAATCGTGAAAAAGGTTTAGCGTTTTTAGGTTTTTCACGTAAAAAGCCAGTTATTACGATTATGGGAGGCAGCTTGGGCGCGAAAAAAATTAATGATACGGCTCGAGAAGCATTACCAGAACTTCTTAAAAAATATCAAATTGTTCACCTTTGCGGAAAAGGTAACCTTGATGAAAGTTTACAAAATAAAGAAGGATATAGACAATTTGAATATGTACATGGAGAACTGCCAGATATATTAGCGGTAACAGATTTTGTTATTTCACGCGCGGGCTCCAACGCAATTTTTGAATTTTTAATATTACAAAAGCCGATGGTTTTAATTCCATTATCGAAATTTGCAAGCCGTGGAGATCAAATATTAAATGCAGAGTCCTTTGAAAGGCAAGGGTATGCCTCCGTATTATATGAAGAAGATGTAACTGTAAAATCTCTTATAAAGTATGTCGAAGAATTGAATCAAAATAATGAGAAGTATAAAACAGCACTAAAAAAATATAATGGAAAAGAAGCAATTAAAACAATCATTCAAAATATTTCAGAGGCATGATGAAACAATCATGCCTCTTTTAGTAGGGTGAAAGATTCCAAGAATTGATATTTTTATGTTACAATAAAGTGAAACTTTAATCAGTTGGGTTCATCCCACATCTAACTTCTTTACTGTTACTAAATTTTGAGGAGGTAGTCTTACTGCCCTCAAATAGCGGGATAACAAATGGGTTAATAGGGAAATTCCAATTAATGAGGCGTGAAAATACGAATGGATTAGGAGTGACTGTGTTGGAGCTAAGTCTCTATGAAAATACTGCACTTATTATATGCTTTGTGTTGTACGTTGGTAGTGTTATTGTTTATATTTCAAGGAAATTTTCGCAAGAAAGAGAGCTTGAAAAGTCAGAGATAACAGCTGAACTAGAAATGTTAGCTGATGAAAGTTATAAAAAACAAAAAATAAAAGAAGACCATGAAGCATCCCATCATTTAAACGCAAATAAGTTTTAAAGATGGGGATTTTTTTTGAAGTTGTTCTTTATTATAGCTATAACAAATAACGCTAAAAAGGAGTTTCCCCATACATAATGAAGGAGTGTATATAAATGAATTTTTATATCGCCTCAGGTTTCCAAAATAAACATCTTGTACATTCCGTAGCAAATGAACTGAAACATGCAGGATGGCACCATACATATGATTGGACCAAAAACGAAAGAGCAGCGAATGAAGAACAATTAAGAGAAATTGGTCAGGCAGAACGAAATGCTGTAAAAGAAGCGGATGTATTTTTACTTATATTAGATGGTGGAAACGGGAGCCATACAGAGTTTGGAATGGCGATTGCACTAGAGAAAACGATATATGTATATCATGCAGGAAACCCGCTCCAAACAACGTTCTATCACTTGCCAGAAATAAATATTTTTGAAGGAGATGTAGCTGAGTTTGCATCTTTTGTTATGAATCATGTGAAATAATAGTAACTACCTAAAAGGTTATAAAAGTGATCTTTTGGGTACAGTGATGATAAGAAACGTATATAAAGGAGTACATAATATGAAATTAGAAAATGGATGGGAAACGAGCTTTTTAGAAGTCGTACAAAATAGTGAATTTAAGAAAGAGGCACTTCTTAGTCAATTGCTTTGTCAGGATAGTGAAGAAGTAGAAGAGCTTGTGGATGATTACGGCTACGAAGAACTTGTTGAACGTGAACATGATGATGAGTTAGCTGAAATCTTAGGAGAAGAACTTTTTAGTGAGATGGAACGCCAAGTATTCTTATCTTCAAATCCAGAAGAAAAACTTATTTCATTCGTCAATGGATTAGGTTTTCATGTGCTAGATTGGATCGTTCTTCTTGAAACAGAATTTGGCATTGATAGTGCAAACTTTACATCAGATGCTGTGAAGGTGTTAGAAAAGCGTTTCAGACAGTTTCCATACATAGAGGACAAGACAATTTTTGATATGACATTTGGAGAATCGATGGATGTATTAGAATCTGTTACAGGATTACAACTAAAGGAAAAGATGAACGTATAATGAAAAAAGAACGTGATTGGATCACGTTCTTTTTTTACATAATAATAATTTTATCATCTAGTTTTGTCTGCCCGGTAAGAAGTGCGTTTAAATATTCCACTTTTCTTATACAAGCTTGTATATGTCTTTCAATCTCTTGTAACTCTGCTTGGTGATGCGTTTCAATTGGATGAATTTGTACGTTGAATTTTTCAAATTGACTACTATATGTTATTTCTGCATAGCCGCTCATAATATCGGTTTCGTTATGAAATAAAAATTGCTTCGTTTTGTCACAGAATGATACATCCTGAAAGCCATATACTTTTAATGCTTCAATTACTTTTTTAATCATTTTTGTATTCATTTTTTAACCCTCTTTACGAAGTTCTACTTATATATTATAACATAAAAAATTACATAGAAAGCGCTTCCAAGTGTATTTTATTATAAACTTTACGTTTCAATCACAAAAATGAAACAAAGAAAAAATAATTGTAAAGAAGGAAGGACTCTTTTATTGTTTCGTCATATATATAGAGAAATAGTGCAATGAAAGGAAATTTTCCGAGGTGGAGATCGTATTTCCAATTTGAGCGCAGTAAAAGAGGTGAGAATTTTGAACTTTGATATTGTAGGACAAAAAGCATATATAAAAGATGGACCGCATCGGAACCGAATTGGAATTGTAAAGAAAAACGAGACAAAATTAGCATCGCAGTTTGCTATTGTAATTGGAGAACAAATCATTGATGTAGAGCTCAAGGATATCGTGTTAGTTGGAGTAGACGTAGGACAATTTCATAAATGGTGCGAACAAAATGGTTATTTGTGAAAAGGACGGGCTGTGAGATAATGAAATATATTTGAGGAAAGAGGATATGTTATTATATTCTCTTTTTCTATGTTTAAGGAGGCGAAAATGAAATATAAAGAACAGGAGTTTACGTTGGAGTTAAAAGAGAACATTCAATGTATGGAGAAGGAAATAGAGCGAATATCACTTAAACTGCATAAAGAGTATGCGCATTTATACATAGAAAAACACATGGAATTAGATATGGGATTTGCACGAGAAAAAGAGAATCCCTTTGAGGTGGGTTATTATTCATCAGTTGCCATAGCTATATTAGATGAAGAAAAAGAGATGATTGAATTTCACTATATTCCAATTTGGAAATGCGAAAGAATCTTTTTAGGAATGTCAATTCAATCAAACATTTTTGGGAGTAAGAAAGTAGGGGGAACTTGTTGATGAATCTTGTTATGAGATTGAGGAGGAGTTAAAAGAGCAACTAGAAGAATACTTGGAGTAAGAATTCTCAAGATAAAATCTATAAAGAGGGAACGGAATAAAAAAGACGCTAACAATTGTATGTTAGCGTCTTTTTTTCATTATGAAGCAATTTCACCAGTTTTTGTATCATCTTGATTGTACGTATCTTGATCTAATTCACCAAGCCATTTACTTGAAATAAGACCTGCTGTCATAGAACCACTTACGTTAAGAGCTGTACGCCCCATATCGATTAATGGCTCAACCGAGATAACTAGAGCAACAATACCGATTGGTAAGTTCATTGTAGATAGTACGATTAAAGCTGCGAATGTTGCGCCGCCACCAACTCCGGCAACACCGAATGAGCTAATAGCAACAACAGCGATTAAAGTTAAAATAAATTGTGGTTGTAATGGATTAATTCCTACAGTTGGAGCGACCATCATTGCAAGCATTGCTGGATAAATACCTGCGCAACCGTTTTGTCCGATAGATACCCCAAATGAAGCTGCGAAGTTTGCAATTCCTTCGGAAATACCAAGCTTTTCTTTTTGAGCTTCAATATTTAATGGCATCGCACCAGCACTAGAGCGAGATGTGAATGCAAAAGTTAGTACAGGGAACACTTTTTTCAAATATTGAATTGGATTTAAACCAGACAATGCAATTAATAATAAGTGAATGATAAACATTACGATAAGTGCTACATAAGAGGCTAACACGAAGTTACCAAGCTTTACAATAGCATTTATATCGCTACCAGCAACTGTTTTTGCCATAAGAGCTAATACGCCGTATGGAGTAAGGCGTAAAATTAATGTTACCATACGCATTACGATTGCATATACAGCATCAAGCATTTTCTTAAATAGTTCTGCTTGTTCTGGATATTTTCGTTTTACACCTATAAAGGCAATGCCGATAAAGGCTGCAAATATTACGACAGAAATTGTTGATGTTGGACGAGCGCCTGTTAAATCAAGAAACGGATTTGTAGGCAATAGCTCTAATAATTTATCTGGAATTGTTGTCTTTTCAATAGAAGTAAATCTTTCTTCAACTAGTTTCAGACGAGCAGATTCTGCATCACCTTGTTGCAAGCCTGCTGCAGATACATCAAATCCTGCACTTGCAGCGATACCGACAGCTGCAGCGATTCCTGTAGTAAGAATTAAAATTCCGATAATAAGACCACTGATTTTACCAAGGTTTTTCGTTAACTGTAATTTTGTAAAGGCTGAAATAATAGATACTAAAATAAGTGGCATAACGATCATTTGAAGTAATTTCACATAACCGTTACCGATTAAGCCAAACCAAGTATTTGATTCAATAATTATTTTAGAAGTTGGTTCATAAATAAATTGTAATATAAGACCGAATATAATTCCGACTCCTAAAGCAGTAAATACACGTTTATTAAAAGATACATGCTTACGTTGCATATAATATAATACGCCAACTAAAATGAGCATGACTGCAACGTTAATTCCGACAAGCAGTGTATTCATGTTGATTCCCCCTAATTCCAATCTGTTATATAGAATATAAGGCAATAAAACCTATAAGTCAACTAGGAAATTCCGGAATTAAAAAAAGATGGCAAAATGCCATCTTTTAATGTCCAGCCCCAGGGACAAGTAAAAACGTCGTGTAGTATGTAAATCCTATGAAGAAAACAGTTAAATATGCCCCAAATACGTATATATACATACGCTCTGTTAATTTTAAATAGCTTAAAAGTACGAAGAAACCTGTTTGTCCTAAAAATAGTAGTGCGGTCTGTTGCATATCCCCTACGTAAAACATAACCGAGAAAATTCCAGTCCAAAAGCCGAGAACGCGAAACATGCGCTCCATGCCATCTCCCTCCTTTTCTAAAAAAAGTAAACCTCACCTCATTATAGTTTATTTTTCTTACTATTGTAAATATTCATTCATATAAAAAGAAGCCAATTATTATTGGCTTCTTTTTATATGAGAAATTAAATTGTTAGTTTATAATTACAAGATTTACATCCATCTAATAGACTATCATTTCGAGTTAATTCCATGTTAGGGAATAGGATTTCAAAAATTCCTTTCATCATATCTCCGTGCATGTTACAAATTTCAGTTGGATGATGAACAGCAACTTCTTTAAATGGACAATTGTGTACATCATAGAAAATTTTTGTTCCATCTGCACTTAATTCAAATGCAGGTGATAAGCCAGCTGTTGAGAAAGCTTCTTTTGCAATTTGAACTTTTTGTTCCACTGTTAAAGCATCTTCACTCACATTTAAACGTTGCATATGTTGTTGCATTAATTCAGCTCCGAATTGTTTTCCTGTTTCGTATAGCGCTTTCTCACCAGCAGCGCCAAGGCTAAGTAAAGAATTAAATGCGATTCTTGCTAACAATTGATAATCACGGAATGGAAATTGTAATTGGATAACATCTTCAGATAAGACATACAATCTGCTCGGTCGTCCGCCTTTTCCAGTTTTCTTCGTTTCCGATTTTAGCATATGAACATCTTCTAATTTAGATAAATGTAAACGCGCTACGTTTGGATGAATGTCAAACTCATCTGCAATTTCTTGTACCGTTACGTAACTATGTTTTTGCGAAATATATTTATAAATGTAATAACGAGTTGGGTCAGATAATACACCTGTAATTTTTAAAGCTTGTTCCATGAGGATCTCCACCTTTATCACTTTATCCAAGATAATAACATTATAATACAGATAAACATGAGTATAGGTAATTTCAGACAATAATTCGGAAATTGTTCATAATTTCACAAACATATTTTTCCTTTTTCCTCTATTGAAAATACAAAAGTCCAAATTTTTATTGCGAATGTTTTCATGCTATATACATAGTGAGGAGGGAAAAGTAATGAATGGGATTGAAATTTTTGCGAATGCAATTTTAAAAGAAGCGTGTAGGGTACAAGCGTCAGATTTACATATTGTGCCCCGGCAGAAGGATGTAGCAGTGCAACTACGTATAGGAAAAGATTTAATGACGAGACAGTGTATTGAAAAGGAGTTTGGAGAAAAACTCGTCTCACATTTCAAATTTTTAGCATCTATGGACATAGGAGAGAAACGGAAGCCACAGAATGGTTCGTTGTATTTGCAAATTGATGGACAAGAAGTGTATTTACGCCTTTCAACACTTCCAACAGTATATCAAGAAAGTCTCGTTATTCGCCTTCATTTACAAGCATCTGTTCAGCCCTTATCACATCTTTCGTTATTTCCAAGTACGGCAGCAAAACTACTCTCGTTTTTACGCTATTCACAGGGGCTACTCGTGTTTACTGGACCGACTGGATCTGGGAAGACGACGACAATGTATGCATTATTAGAAGTAATTAGAAAAAAGAAAACACGTCGCATCATTACACTTGAAGATCCGGTTGAAAAAAGAAGTGACGATGTATTACAAATTCAAATAAATGAAAAAGCGGGTCTCACATATGAAACAGGATTAAAGGCTATTTTACGTCATGATCCAGATATTATTTTAGTCGGTGAAATCCGGGATGAGGAAACAGCAAAAATAGCTATAAGAGCAAGTTTGACAGGACATTTAGTAATGACAACGCTGCATACGAATGATGCGAAAGGAGCAATCATTCGTTTCATGGATTATGGTATAACGAGGCAAGAGATTGAACAGTCTTTATTGGCTGTGGCTGCACAGCGACTTGTCGAATTGAAGTGTCCGTTTTGCAGAGGAAAGTGCTCAACTTTATGTAAATCAATGAGGCAAGTAAGGCAAGCAAGCATTTATGAGCTACTATATGGACATGAGTTAAAACAAGCACTTAAAGAAGCAGATGGAGAATGTGTTACTTACAAACATGAGACTTTAGAATCGTCAATACGAAAAGGATATGCTTTAGGTTTTTTAGAAGAAGATGTTTATGTTTAAGAAAACTTGGAGTTTAAGTGATCAAGTAGTATTGTTGAAACGTTTAGGAGAATTATTAGAAAAAGGCTACTCTCTTTTACAAGCATTAGAATTTTTACAGTTTCAATTACCTGTAGAAAAGAAAGTACAATTGCAGCGCATGATTGAGGGGTTAAAAGATGGGAAAAGTCTACACGATTCTTTTCATCAGTTAAAGTTTCATCAGGACATGTTAAGTTATCTATTTTATGCCGAGCAACATGGTGATATTTCTTTTGCTTTGCAACAAGGAAGTGCACTTCTTTATAAGAAAGATAAGTATAGGAAAGACATGATGAAAATAATGCAGTATCCTATGTTCTTGATGTTTTTTCTACTAATCATGCTTTTTATTTTTAACCTCATTTTATTACCTCAGGTTGAAATGGTTTATAGTTCGTTCGGTTCTAATACACCACTACTTACAGAACAAATTTTAAGTGCAATAAAACTGCTACCATACATTATTTTAACCGCTATTTTAACTGTTATTATTGGATGTAGTTTATACATGTTGTATTTTAGGAAACTTCCGCATATTAGACAGGTAAAAATCATGCTTCGTATTCCTCTCATCAAAACATTTCTTATTTTAAAGCATTCACATTATTTTGCTACTCAGTTGAGTGGTTTATTAAATGGTGGACTATCAGTATGCGAAGCTTTAACAATAATGATGGAGCAAAGATATCATCCGTTCTTTCAATATGAAGCGAATCGGATTGAAAGACAATTAATTGCAGGAGAACAGTTACAATCTATCATTGCTAAAAGTGGGTATTACGAGAAAGAACTTTCTTATGTTATTACGCATGGACAAGCAAATGGCAATTTAGGGATTGAATTAGGTGACTATAGCGATCTTATTATGGAAAAGATGGAACGAAAAATTAAACATATGTTAGTTATCATTCAGCCTATTTTATTTACATGTATTGGAGGAATCGTTGTCCTTATGTATTTAGCGATGATTATGCCGATGTTTCAAATGATGAATTCTATTTAGGGGGCATTTGTATGCAGAATGAGGAAGGATTTACTCTGTTAGAGATGCTATTAGTAATGGTTGTCATAACTATATTATTACTATTAATTATTCCAAATGTAGTTACACAGCGTTCATCGGTCCAAGGAAAAGGGTGTGCAGCTTACGTGAAATCTATAGAAGCGCAAATACAAGTATATCAATTACAACATAATAAAATTCCATCGTTAAAAGAACTGGCAGATGAAAAGTATATTACAACTGATAAGTGTCCGAATGGCGAATCTATTCATATATCAGATGATGGCACAGTATCAATTAGGGCATTGTGAAACAACAAGGGTTTACTTTTTTAGAAATGTTACTCGTTTTATTTGTTATTTCTGTATTAAGTATAGTTACGTATTTTAGTGTTCATTCCTTATACGAGCGACAAAAAGTTGAACAATTTTTGAGACAGTTTTCAAATGATATTTTGTATATGCAGCAATTAGCGATAAACCATCAAAAGCACTACACATTACGTTGGCATAAAGATAGAAATATGTATGCTATAAAAGAGTCAGGTACAAAGTATTATATCGTTAAGCGAGAGTATGAAGAAGACATACAAATTGATTTGCATACGTTTCCAAATCCGATGACATATAATCCAAGTGGAAATATTAATAGAGGTGGTACGATTATAATTTCGTATAGAAATTATAAATATGAAATTGTATTTCAGCTTGGAAGAGGGAGATTTACGTATCGTGAAATGTCAAAAAGGATCCATAATGGCTGAAATGATTGTATCGTTAAGTGTTTTAATGATGGCTGTATCGTTACTACTACCGCAAACAGTATTAGTTATGCAAGAAAGAAAAAATATACAAATTCGTTATAAGGCAACTGGATTATTAAAAAAAGAAGCAGCTATATATATGTATGGAAATGAAGAAAA
>NZ_JBNLYE010000068.1:0-18220 GCF_050172095.1 Bacillus sp. GMs2/2 | reverse complement strand
ACACTATTTCTATCCATTTTATTTTTTTCAATATAACTTTTATCCTCACATACAAAAAGCATTGGCATACGCCAATGCTTTTTTATTATCTTTTTTGATTCGGTTTATGCGGTTCATTTGGAGTATATGGCTTATTTGGTTTATTTGGAGCCTCAGCCTTTTTCCAACTTACCGCTAACTCTGGACTTGTTTTTTCTTCACTACGCTCAAGTAATACTACTGCATTTTGAATAGTCGGTGTACCTTTATGCGCAATCCCTTGTAATTTCGTTAAATTTCCTGATACTTTAAAGCTAAATCCACCAGCTGGTGTTTGTTTCGGGATTAAAATGCGGAACTTTTCTCCTACATTAAATTCTGTTTTTGTTTCGCCTTTTTCATTTGCAAATTTCACGCCCGCTGGTGCACCTGTTGCTTGCACTTTATACGTTCCGCTTTTTGCATTTGTTTCTACTGTATATAAACCTGTTTCAAAGAAATCATTTTTTAATACTGCTTCTTGTTCTTCTGTAGGAGTTACACTCATCGTAATTTCTTGTAACTCTTCACTAGCGCTTGCTTTTGCAACGATGTCTTTCGTTACTTTCTCTACATTTTTATTTCGGAAATCTAAATCATTAATATCGATTTGTTTTAACGCATTCCACACTGCAAGCTGCGTTGCGTAATGTGCTTCTCTCCAATCAGAAACACCTAATTCTTGTGGACTCTTTTGTGGATATCCATTCAATAGTACACGGTATACGTTAATATCCACTTTCCCCATTTCCGGTAAATCTTGACCGCTTGGAGATTTCAAATCTACATTTAAGCAAAAAGCAATTTTGCCATCTGTGGTTTTAATAAGCTCTGTTCGAATTGGTTTCTTCTTTGACTTACTATAACTCCAATTCATTTCATACTTTGTATGGTCCATAACTTCTGCAAATGCTTTTTGAAGCGGGAATAACACAAATAAAACACTTAAAAACATAGCTAAAATCTTGAACGATTGCTTTATATTCATGTTTACAGCCCCTTATCACAAACTTAATACTAAGTAGTATTTATTTAGAAACTATTTTTATGCACAAAAAAAGAGTGCTTTTACGCACTCTTCTTTCTTACTTTAATCTTAGAAATCGAAGTTATCAGGATCTGGACCAACGCGGTGATTTTGATTTAACGCATCGATTTTTTCCATATCTTCTTTCGTTAATTCGAAATTAAATATATCGGCATTTGCAATAATGCGGTGTTCTTTCGTTGATTTTGGAATAGTGATTACTCCATTTTGAAGATCCCAACGTAAAATAACTTGCGCTGTTGTTTTACCGTGTTTCTCAGCAATTTCTTGTAATGTTTCATTATCTAATAATTGACCTTGCATAAGTGGTGACCATGCTTCCATTTGAATACCTTGTTCTTTACAGAAAGCTTGTAATTCTTTTTGTGTTAAACGAGGGTGGTATTCTACTTGGTTAATCATTGGTTTAATTTCTGCATCTTTCATTACATCTTGTAAGTGATGAATTTGGAAATTACTTACCCCAATTGCACGTACGCGTTTTTCTTTATAAAGTGTTTCTAACGCTCTCCACGTATCTTTGTATTTCCCTTCTACAGGCCAATGAACAAGGTATAAATCTAAATAATCCAGCTCTAATTTTTTTAAGCTTTCTTCATATGCAGCAAGTGTCGTTTCATATCCTTGATCCGAATTCCACACTTTTGAAGTAATGAATAAATCTTCACGAGAAATGCCTGCTTCTTTTATACCTGCGCGAATTCCTTCACCTACAGCTTTTTCATTTCCGTAAATTGCAGCTGTATCAATGCTGCGGTATCCTGCTTTAATTGCCGATTTCACTGCTTCTACAAGTTCTGGTCCATCCTCTACTTTAAATACACCTAAACCGAACCAAGGCATTTCTACACCATTATTTAATACTGTTTTACTTTGTAAGTTTTTCATTTTATTTTCTCTCCTTTTATTTTACTTGATCTCTTTTTTCTAATGTCATACTCCACGCAGTTAAAACAACAGCACCTACTACCATAATTCCACCTACCCAAGCCGTATGAATTAATCCTAACGAGTTCGTTACAATACCGCCCAAGTAAGCACCAAGAGCAATTCCTGCGTTAAATGCTGCAATGTTAATCGCCGATGCTACATCAACAGCGCTAGGTACAAACCTCTCAGCTAATATAACAACATACACTTGTAGCCCTGGAACATTCATAAATGCGAATAGTCCCATGAAAATAATTGTGATGAATCCAGCGACTTTAAATGGCGCTGTAAATGTTAAAACAAATAATACAATCGCTTGAATAAAGAACATGTAAAATAACGCTCGAATCGGATTATGATTTGATAATTTTCCCCCGACCATATTCCCAATCGCAATTGCAATTCCGTATACTAACAAAATAATTGTAACGGTACTTGCTTTAAATCCTGTTACTTCTTGTAATAACGGAGATAAATACGTAAATGTTACGAACGTTCCCCCGTATCCTAATGCAGTAATAATAAATACAAGTAACAGTCTTCCATTCGTAATCAGCTTAAATTGATCGCGAAATGATACAGACGTACCTTTTTTTAAATTAGAAGGAATTAGCATACTATTGGCGATTAAAGCAACGATTCCAATGGCCACAATAACAATAAACGAGGCCCTCCAGCCAAATTGTTGACCGATAAATGTTCCAATTGGTACACCTGTAATAGTCGCAACAGTTAAACCAGTAAACATAAATGCTATTGCACTTGCACGTTTATTCTCAGGTACAAGCGCAGCCGCAATTGTAGATCCAATTGACATAAAAACACCATGCGCAAATGCAGATACAACCCTCGCAATAAGTAACACAGTAAAACTTGTTGCTACCGCCGCAATTCCATTACCAATAATGAAAATAATCATAATCCACATTAATAACGTCTTTCGCGACATACTAGCTGTTAATGACGTTAATACTGGAGCACCAAACGCTACTCCTAATGCATATAAAGAAACAGTTAACCCCGCTGTTGTAACAGAAACATGTAAATCCTCTGAGATAGATGGTAATAAGCCGACACTAATAAATTCAGTTGTACCAATTCCAAACGCACTAATTGCTAGTGCTAATAAAGCAAACATACTTCTCCGATTCGTCTGCATAACCGAAGAAGATACTGTATATGAATTCAATTGAACTCCTCCTTAATGCGAGAAATCCAATCATAATAGTATGATAAAAAGGCCTTTTTATCTTCTACAAAAATAACTTTACTGTTGATATACGCTATTATGAATGGCTTTACTCTTTTTTTGAAGAACGCACTTAAAAGTACGATAGGTACCTAAAAGTAACATAGGCACTTTTTAGTACCGTACTACTCATTTCCCTCTTACGTATGCTATTATGGAACATATTCAACATGATAAAAAGTACGTACTTTAAAGTGCTATAGGCACTTTTTAGTAACATTTAATTATTTAGCTTCTTTTGTTGGAGAACTTAAATCTACATTCATCAAAGGAGATTTTTATATGAAGAAATACAATATTCCCGTTGAAGCGACTTTAGAGGTTATCGGTGGAAAATGGAAGGTTGTTATCCTTTGTCATCTAACGAAAGGCACAAAAAGAACGAGTGAACTAAAACGTTTAATGCCTGGGATTACACAAAAAATGTTAACTCAGCAATTACGTGAATTAGAAGACGATGGGGTTATTCAAAGAAAGGTATACAATCAAGTACCACCAAAAGTAGAATATTCACTTACAGAATACGGTTGGTCTTTAGAGTCCATTCTTGATTCTCTTTGTACTTGGGGCGAATGCCATCTTGAAAAAAGCGGTAACACCTCGATGCTAATTGTAGAAGGTGAATAATAGGAAAAAGGAAAAAACGAACATGAATTTGTTCATTTTTTCCTTTTTTTCTTTATATGTATATACATTTCTAACTGGAACAAAATATTTTATACGCTTTCATACCTTGTCAGCACTACGTTATACACTCAATATCAAATAATTAGGAATCATTTTTATGTTAACATAGGTGTATATAGTATATAATATAGGATATATATTATATACACTTTCCGGTAACGGAGCTTTTCCATTATGCGGACAAGCCATGTATCGGACAGTTCATAAATAATAAGTAAGACGTTATGGTTTTAGATTTATGTTTGCAGCTTACTTGCTGTCATAAATTTAAAGGCATTTTATTGTGTTTTGTGAAACTTTGTATAAAGTTTCGTAAACGTTTACTATCTTACTTATAAAAAATAAGAGTATTGCTATCGTAAAGGAGAATTGGAGATGCCAGAAACTATGACTCAAACAAAGCCAGAACAAGAAACTGTACAAATTTCTGCTAGCCAAGGACAACTTGATGTACTTGATCAGTTGTTAAAACCTGAGGTACAAGAATCATTAACAACACTAGTAGAACAGCTTCCAAAATTAACTGAGCTTGTTAATATTTTAACTAAGTCTTATGACTTCGCTCAAACTGTTGCTACTGATGAAGTATTAAAAAGCGACACTGTTGGTGCAATTACAGAGCTTGTAGAACCTGTAAAAGATACAGTGAAAAGCATGGCTGCAACTGCAATCGAAGCGAAAGATCGTGCTGAAGAAAGCAACGAAGTTATCGGCCTATTCGGCCTGTTAAAATTACTAAAAGATCCACAAGCACAAAAAATGTTCCGCTTTGTGAACGCATATCTTCAAATTAGTGCAGAACGTAACAATAAATAATTTAACTTATAACAACAATTAGTAAAGACGGGGGATATCATACTATGTCAAAACAAATTGTCATCTTAGGCGCTGGTTATGGCGGTCTTCTTGCCGCTTTAAACGTACGTAAATATTACAGCAAATCAGAAGCACAAGTTACAGTGATTAACCAATACCCAACACACCAAATCATCACTGAACTACACCGCCTTGCAGCTGGTAACGTGTCTGAGCAAGCAGTTGCAATGCCACTTACAAAGCTTTTCAAAGGGAAAGACATCGATCTTAAAATCGCAACAGTTGAGTCATTCTCAGTTGATAGCAAAGAAATCAAACTAGCTGGTGGCACTACTTTATCTTACGATGCACTTGTAGTTGCTTTAGGAAGTAAAACTGCTTACTTCGGTATTCCAGGACTAGAAGAAAACAGCATGGTATTAAAATCTGCTGCTGATGCAAACAAAATCTACAAACACGTTGAAGACCGTATTCGTGAATACGCGAAAACGAAAAACGAAGCTGATGCTACAATCGTAATCGGTGGTGGCGGATTAACTGGCGTTGAGCTAGTTGGTGAGCTTGCTGACATTATGCCTAAACTTGCAAAAAGCCACGGCGTAAATCCAAAAGAAGTTAAACTTCTTCTTGTTGAAGCAGGTCCAAAAATCCTTCCAGTATTACCAGACCACTTAATCGAACGTGCAACTACTAGCCTAGAAGCACGCGGCGTTACATTCTTAACTGGTCTTCCTGTAACAAACGTTGCTGGCAATGAAATCGACTTAAAAGACGGTCAAAAACTTGTTGCTAACACATTCGTTTGGACAGGCGGCGTACAAGGTAACCCATTAATCGGTGAATCAGGTCTTGAAGTTAACCGTGGACGTGCAACAGTTGATGCATACCTACAATCTACTTCTCACAAAGACGTATTCGTTGCTGGAGACAGCGCAGTTGTCTTCGCTCCAGACGGACGTCCATACCCACCAACTGCACAAATCGCTTGGCAAATGGGTGAGTTAATTGGATACAACTTATACGCAGCACTAGAAGGCAAAGCATTCGAAGAGTTCGCACCTGTAAACTCTGGAACACTTGCTAGTCTAGGACGTAAAGATGCGGTTGCTACAATTGGAGCAAGCAATACTCCACTTAAAGGCTTACCAGCATCATTAATGAAAGAAGCAAGTAACGTTCGTTACTTATCACACATTAAAGGTCTATTCAGCTTAGCTTACTAATCTGAATATAAGCCCGAATCATGCCCTGCATGGTTCGGGCTATTTTTTATCCGTAATTTTCTCTAACTTATTTATTCGTCAAAAAAATTATATACCCTTTAAATTTATCTAAATATACTGACTTTTTACATTAAAAGCTGTCCCGTTCGGAACAGTTCTTATTGTCGCTTTTTGTCGGTAAATCGATATATTGGGAAAATCGCTGATATATTCGGATTTGCGCTGATATATTTCGAAAATCGCCGATATAATTTGAGTTACGGTCGATATATTCGAAAAATCGCCGATATATTTTCCAGCCTTACTTATTATCCTAATTTCACAAGACTGTAGTTCTTCTTCCCTTTACGAATAATAATAAATCTTCCATCAAATGAATTTTCTACAGTAACATCTGTACCCACATCTGTTACTTTCTCACCATTCATAGAAATCGCACCATTATTAATGTCCTCGCGTGCTTGTCGTCTAGATGGTTCAATCCCTAAATCGACTAGCCACTCTACGATGTTTTTCGTCTCTTTTGAAGACTGGAATGTTGGCATTTCTTTAAAGCCTTGTTCAATTTCATCAGCTGTTAACGATTTAATATCTCCGCTAAATAACGCTGCTGTAATTTTCTCAGCTTGCAGGAACGCCTCTTCTCCATGAACAAATTTCGTCATTTCTTCCGCTAACACTTTTTGCGCTTCACGTTTATGAGGCTCTGTTTCTACCTTCGCTGCTAATTCATCAATACGCTCTTTCGTTAAGAACGTAAAGTATTTCAAGTATTTAATTACATCACGGTCATCTGTATTTACCCAGAACTGGTAAAATTCAAACGGTGTCGTTTTTTCAGGATCAAGCCAAACCGCACCACCCGCTGATTTACCAAACTTCGTACCGTCCGATTTTAATAATAACGGAATCGTTAATCCGAATACTTTCGCCTCATGACCTTCTAACTTACGAATTAAATCTAAACCACTCGTAATATTTCCCCATTGGTCACTACCACCAATTTGCAGCTGAACATCCTCTTTCGTGTATAAATGATGGAAGTCCATCGCTTGCAAAATTTGGTACGTGAATTCTGTGAAAGAAATACCTGTATCTAAACGGCTTGCTACAATATCCTTCGCTAACATGCTATTGATGCTAAAGTTTTTCCCGTAATCACGTAAAAACTCAATAATATTTATTTCATGTGTCCAATCATAGTTATTTACCATCTTCACTTCGCTATTTCCACCAAAATCAAATAGCTTTTTCATTTGTACTGTTAACGCATCTACATTATGCTGAACCACTTCTAACGTTTGAAGCTGACGCTCTGATTGTCGTCCACTCGGATCACCAATTGTTCCTGTTGCCCCGCCAATTAAAATAACAGGATGATGGCCAGCTAATTGGAATCTCTTCATCATCATAAACGGAATCAAATGTCCGATATGCATACTATCACCAGTTGGATCAACTCCGCAATATAGTGAAATCTTTTTCTCTTCTACTAGCTTACGTAAGCCTTCTTCGTCAGTCTGCTGATTAACGGCGCCGCGCCATTCTAATTCATCAATAATATTCATCTTTTGTCATCCCCTTTATTTTAAAAAAACAAAAAAGCCCCTATGTCTACGATAGACATAGGGACGATTATTCACCGTGTTACCACCCAGTTTGCATAAATAGCATAGCTACTCATACCACTCTTAGCAATAATATCGATTGCTAGTCCGCTTAGCATTACCTAAGATACTCCAGAGTGTAATTCGCAAGTTTGTTTGTGCTAGGTTCCAGCAACCCCTAGCTCTCTCGTTAACAGTGACAAACTGCTACTGGGCTCTTTCAACGTATGTTATTTGTTAAATTATTAGCCATTATATTGAATTGAAAACAAATTGTCAACAATACCCAAATGTTATTTTAAAATAATTCATATCTTCATACGTATTTCGTTATTCTTTATCTTCTCCAATAATCCTTACTTCTCGCTCCAACTTCACGCCAAATTTCTCTTCAACTGTCTTTTGTACAAAGTGAATTAAATCGATGTAATCTTGTGCTGTTCCGTTATCAACATTCACCATAAATCCAGCGTGTTTTAAAGAAACTTCTACTCCACCAATTCGCTTACCTTGTAGTCCTGAGTCTTGAATTAACTTACCAGCAAAGTTATTTGGTGGACGCTTAAATACGCTACCACATGAAGGATATTCTAGAGGCTGTTTTGACTCACGTTTAAACGTTAAATCATCCATTTTGGCTTTAATTTCTTCATGTACACCTTCTTCAAGTTCAAATCTCGCTTCAAGAATAATGTAATGGTTGTTCGCAAATACACTCTTACGATATCCAAATTCAAATGCTTCTTTCGTCAAAGTACGTAGCTCTCCATCACCTGTCATTACGACAGCTTCTGTTAATACAAACGAAATTTCACCGCCGTATGCACCAGCATTCATATATAATGCTCCGCCAACTGAACCTGGAATACCACAAGCAAACTCAAGACCCGTTAAGTTATGGTCTAAGGCAATACGTGATACGTCAATAATTGCTGCACCACACTGTGCTACAATCGTCGTTCCTGTTACAGTAACACCTGTAATATGAATTAAACTTACTGTAATCCCGCGAATTCCACCATCTTTAATAATGACATTCGATCCATTTCCTAAAAACGTAACTGGAATATTATATTCGTTCGCATATTTAATAACTTCTTGAATTTCATCATAATTTGTAGGCGCAACAAAAACATCTGCTTTTCCGCCAACTTTAATATGCGTATGATTCTTTAACATTTCATCTTGTTTAACATGTCCTTCAGGCAATACCGTACTTAAATATTTATAAACCTCTTGCATATTCATTTTACGATTCCTCTATTTCTATATTCATTTTATCCCGTTATACGGGCCCATAATATCCCCACGTACATGAAAGAACCTAAAGTGGTGGATACAGTGTACCCAAAATCAATTCGAGACACCTATAAACCTCTTAATTTATAAGAGGTGCCAATCATATTAAAATATATATTGCATAATAAAGCAACCCAAATGGACTACTAAACTTGACATGTCATCAGAAAGACAACAATTTGTAAAATATGTGACTTTTTCAAAACACTATCCCTCAGTATCTTACTATACCATATAAAAAGAAAGTGGTATTTTTTTGTACTTTTTACTTTATTTACATCAATAAAAAAGAGCACATCCCACAGAATGTGCTCTTTCTATACTCTTTATATTACTTTTCGTTCTCTTCTTTTTCTTTATCAAACCATAACAGCTCATCGTTATCAACTTCACCATTATAATTGATTAAAATTTCTTCTCCTGCTTTTATATCTTTATAAGCATAGAAGTTAAATGTATGATTCTCAAAAACGATGTCATACGTTGCATTCGGTGTATATGAATGATTAAATAACATACCATATCCTAAAAGGATTGCCGTATGATTGATTCCATACTCAAATGCGTAATCAGCAAGTAACGTTTTCTCAATATGTTCATGCTGTTCATTCGGATAAGAGATAACTGGTGCTGCGTGTATCAACTCACCCTTTTTAATATCACGAGTTGCAAATACACCTCTATTAAATTCTCCATCACTAAGTTCAGAAGTCTTAACTTCGATCATATGCGTCACCTATATAATTCTTTCTTTGAAGTATTTTATTCCGCTATTTGCGGATAGCTTGATTGGTGAGGGCTAATAATCAGTATGTACTAGTCTCACTTTATCTCCTTAAGCTTGGCAGAAAACGCGCAGAAAAGCAATTAAATTCCTATCAAGTATTCGTTTCAATGAAAAAAGAGCACATCACTCGTGCTCTTTCTAAGCAATATTACTTTTCTAAAATATCTTCTAACAACTTCACTTGCTCGCTAACAGTTTGTAACGTCTTCACTGACGTATCATTTCGATGTTTTTCTTCTTCCACACTCGCTAGCACTTCTTCTGTAGCTGTAGAAGTTTGCTGAATTACGTTAGAAGCATGCGTAACATCCTTTACAATATTCGTCGTTTTAACTTGGAAACTTTCTTGATGAACAACAACCTCTCGCATTACTTCATTAATCGCATCAATAAACTTCCCTAAATCAGTTACATTTGTTAAAACGCTTGCTAACATCTCGTTACATTCTTCTTGTACTCTTTCTGACTTCTCTACTTGCACTTCTACCTTACTTGCTTGATTACTAAACTCCTTCAAAATCCCTTGAATTCTTCCCGCAGAACGATTTGATTCTTCAGCAAGCTTTAACACTTCACTCGCTACAATAGCAAAACCTTTTCCATGCTCGCCTGCCCTCGCAGCTTCAATATTTGCATTTAAAGCTAGCAAACTCGTCTGACTTGAAATATTCGTTATTACATCTACAATTTCATTAATTTGTTTCGATTGCATCATTAAATCTCTAAATATAATTCCAGACTGTGAAACAACATCATTTAAACTTCTCATGTTAGTTTCAAAATTTCTTAGAGTATGTACACTACCTTTTGAAATTTCTAAGCTTTCATCCACATGAGCCGATGCAGTTCTTACTTGAGAGATGATTTTTTCAATATTTCCCTCCATATCATTCAATACTTCTACCGAACGATACATCATCTCTGATTGTGATTGTGTACCAACTGCCACCTCTTCAAAGGCAAAATTAATTTCACTCATCGATTCCATCGACGTGTTCATATTTTGTCTTAAATGATTGAAATTACTATCTAGTTTCACAACTGTTTCTTCAATAAGTCTTTGCGTCTCTTCTAACTCCTGAGCTTTTCTCATTACTTCTTGCTTCTCATCACTTAAACGAAGGAGCAGATTAGAACCGATTTTCGTGACGCCCCACATAGCGATTGTTACAATCGCTAACAAACTTGCGAAATTAGCAGCTTCAGACGAGGCTGTATAAGCAAAAAATTGCTCCGGCCAATAGCTACAAAGGATAAATGTGATCACAACAGCTATCCCGCCAAGAATTAAAATGAGGCGCTCACTTAAGTAAATAAGTGAAACAGCTAATGTAAAATAGACCATTTGAAATACAGCCGGGCTTTCATTAAAAGCTTGTACCATAATGTAAGACATTGTAAGCAACATAAATGTCATGATATATTTATACACTGATTCCATACTTTTTATAAAAGTAAAAAGCGTTCCAAATGCAACGACAGAAATACCACAAATCCAAAATGCTATTGCTCTCTCTGTAAAAATATATCCATAATACCCAATCGCGATTATCCCAAGGAAGAAACTACAAATCGTTATAAACAGTAATAAATGATTTTTCTGTGATTCTTTCTCAAGGTTAGAAAAACAAGTCCTCTTTAACCACTCCATATGAAGCCCCACCTTCTACTTATACATATCAATTACTTCAGTTTAAATACCGCACTTACTGGGTTATGATCGCTATTTTCAAACTTTAAATCTTTCCCTTGTACATTTACAATCTCTACATTCGGTGAAACGATAAAGCCATCAATAATAGTGACGAAATTTTCACCTTCTACATATTTCTTTACATCATCTCTTACAGTCATAACAGACGGATCTACAGCCCACTTAAAGCCACCGTCTGTAAAGTCCTTCGGTAACTCTACTAACCACTCAGGACGCTCTTTCACGAACTTCGGATCACTTAATTGAGCGTTCGAAACCAATTGATTCCAATCTCCACCCATTATTACGTAATCACCATTTTCATAATGCTTGTTCATATATTCTTTTAAATACTCTACTTGCTGTTTTCTAATTTTCCCGCCTTCATCATAAGCAGACAAATGTAAATTTACGAGTCTAACATGTTTTCCATTATTAACAGGAATTTTATATTCCACAATTGCTCGATCTAAATCAAACAAACGCTTTGGCCAAGGCTCCATTCCAGGCAGCTGGAACCTCTTCGCTTCTTGAACAGTGTATTTAGAAAACGTACTTAATCCAGCCTCCGCATATCCCATTGGATTTGTTATTGGCACTGGAACCCATTTCGTATCGTAGTTCTTGCCAAATGACGAAACATAATCAGGTAATCCTTTTTTCAAAAATTCATGTCCATTTACATCAAATGAACGAAGTGACTTTATATCAACTTCTTGTAATAGCGCAAAATCACTATTCTCATTTTGTAAAAACGAAAGCATATTCTTTAAATTAGTTTCCGTTTGCTCTTTACTACTTGAACCAGATCCCTTTCCACCATCCATAAAGAAATCTTGATCCTTATCTAACCCAGCATATCCAATATTAAATGTTGTAACTTTAAATTCATTCCCAGTCGCTAATACGCGCTCCTTATTATTCTCCACCTTCAAGCTTATAACATCAGCAGGCTGTTCTTTAGTAAGTGTCATATAAGCTAGAAATCCTCCTACAATGCCCGCTACTACTAAAACACATGTAAATACGATTTTTAAAAATTTCTTCAAATAAATGACTCCTTTTCACGCAAATTTATTTTTCTTTATTTTCAGTCAAATAAAACAAAACGACACACATAAGAAACATTTTATCATAATTAAAACCGTATATCACTATATTTAGTTGATAAGTAATCGATCCCATTTTAATTACTTAAAAAGCCTTCAGACATCAAAAAAAGAAAAGTTACACCCTCCTCCTCACTGGAAATTAAACGGTATATTTAGTACACTATATGTAATAATCATAGGCGATGGAGTTCGCCATAAACGCTGCTTAGCTAATGACTCCTACCAGTATGGATACTGGTAGGAGTCTATTTTTTTGAGCAAGCTATTTAAAGAGGTGAGAAAATTGATTTATATTATCGTCGGCATTGCTGGTATATTAGGAGCTCTTTCTCGTTATTATTTAGGTCTTAATATCAACACATTTTGGCATCATTCATTTCCATTGGCAACATTACTCATTAACTTAATCGGTTGCTTTTTCTTAGCGTGGCTAACTACTTATATCGCTCGGCTAAACATCTTACCTTCAGAGGTTATCACAGGCATCGGAACTGGATTCATCGGTTCCTTTACGACTTTTTCAACATTTAGTGTAGAAACTGTGCAATTAATCAATCATTCTGAGTGGAGCATAGCCTTCTTATATGTATCATGTAGCATACTTGGTGGCCTCATTATGTCTGGCCTTGGCTATACACTTGGAGATTTCTTAATTAAGAAATCTCTTACGGAAGGTGATTACTCATGATAGAAGCTTTATTAGTCGCAACAGGAGGATTTTTCGGTGCGATTACACGATTTGCAATTAGCAATTGGTTTAAGAAAAGAAATAAAACACAATTTCCAATTGCTACATTCCTTATTAATATAACAGGGGCATTTTTACTTGGATATATAATCGGCAACGGAGTTACTACAGGCTGGCAACTATTATTAGGTACTGGATTTATGGGCGCATTCACTACATTTTCTACGCTTAAATTAGAATCTGTTCAGCTTCTCAATCGTAAAAAGCTATACATCTTCCTTTTATATTTAAGTGCTACTTACATAATTGGTATCCTCTTCGCCTTCCTTGGAATGAAGCTAGGCGGAATATAAAAAAAGCGACTCTATTGAGTTGCTTTCTTTCATAAGAAATATGTCCCGCCATATGGAATGGAAAATAAACCAGCTGGATGTACATCGTAATGTACAATTTGCATCGGAAGTTGTGAATAGGGCATATACTGACTTTGCATCATTTGTGCAAAATATGCTTGTTGCTGCATTTGAATAGTTTGATTCACAGCATGAATTGTCCCTTGTGCCCCAGCCAGCGTAATAGCTGCCCCTACTTGTCTACCATTATAAAAATAATGATTCATCATGATTCATCTCACTTATTCTTTTTCTTCCATATGGTATGTTTCTATTTCATAGTGAGTGTTTTGTCCCTATCTATTGCCCTTTTTCAGCTTTGAAGTAATAAATCCAAATAGCAATATACCAATACCACTAAGGAACAATATATAACTTATCGGTACTAGGAAAAAGAAAGGTTCTTCAAGGAATCCATCCGCTCCTACTTTACTGTTTGAAGCATGTATCGTTAAAGAAATAATCGCTAAAATCATGAAAGAAATAGCTACTACGTATTTATTTTTCATTTCACATTCTCCTCTACTTATGTAATTCCCCTTAGATTCTTACCATCATATTATCCAAAAAAGAATTAACAGTCAATAATTATTTATTGTTAAACAATAAATAATTATTGACTAAACAAACAACAAAAAGGTTTGCAAAGCATCTTAAATCACTTCGCAAACCTTCTAAATTATAAATATTTACACTTCAAACCTCTTACTTAATACAATATACATTGCGCAAAATAGCACGAATATCCCAGCATAAATTAACAAAATCTCTACACTAAACATATCCGACAACGGACCAAATATTATCATTCCTAAAGGAAGCGCGCATGAATTCGCAATTTGTACAAGGCTAAACATCCGTCCGTGCATTGATGGTTCTACTTTCTCCTGCAATAACACAGTAACTGGTGTATTGAAGCACGGCATTGTTATACCAATTAAAAAATTAAAGACTAAATACATAATAAATATCGGTGCTATTCCGAGTCCAATCATAAGCAGTCCATATAATGCACAAGCTAGCGCTGTTGTATGCATACGATTACGAAAACCACCCCACGCTGCAATCAATACGCCACCAGCTGCCGCACCCGCACTAAAGGTCATCTCACTAGCAGTAAGTCTCCACATTTCGGCCCCGAAAGAACGAGTTACCATTAAAGGTGTTAAAAAAGCAGCTGGACTTATTAAAATCATGACGATAATCAATAAAACGATTAGCCTTTTAATAAATACATTTTCTTTTAAATAAGTGAACCCTTCTTTAATTCCTTGTAGATTAGATTTTTGCTTACTTTCTACATTCACATGTCCTTCCACATGAATGACAAACATAATACTAATTCCAATCATAGCTGTAATAACATCAATAAAAAATGTTGTTTCAATGCTGGCAATAGAAAGAATCGCAGCACTTGCTGCTGGAGAAAGAAACATAATTAAAGATGTAATACTGCTATTTATTCCATTTACTTTCATAAGATACTCTTTCGGAACGATTTGCGGAATTAATGCATTCACAGCTGGCGTTTGTACTCCTGTTCCAGCTGAACGAACGAGTAACACAATAAAAAGTAACCAAATACTTTTATATCCTGTTAAAAATAAAATTGCTAAGACTAACGTCGCAATCGCTATAATTCCATCCGATAACATAATCATCTTTTTACGGTCATAACGATCAATCCAAACACCTGCAAACAAAGATATCGCAATTTGTGGTAGAAAACCGCAAACAGTTGAAATAGTCAACATCACTCCTGATGATGTTGTAAGGGTGATATACCATATAATCGCGTATTGCACGAGAGAGGAACCGAACAACGAAATAGTTTGAGCGGTCAAAAATAATATAATTTTCGTTTTCCAATTGTTTTCACTCATATGTTTCACACCCCCTTAACTAATCCCGTCTCTATATGAAAGATGCTATCTGCCCAATCAAGATAAAAACTTGCTTCGTGAGATACGAGTATAATGCTGCCCTTAAACTTAATTAACGCCTTTTGCAAAGCTTCCTTCGCTTCTGCATCCAAATGATTTGTCGGCTCATCTAAAATTAAGAAGTTACAAGGTGATAGTAATAATCCACACAGTTTCACCTTCGATTGTTCACCACCACTTAACGTACGAATTTCTTGCGAAACGTGCGTATCCTTCACTCCACACGCAGCTAAATGATGGCGTATTTCCTTCATATTCAGTTTAGGAAACTGTTCTGAAATAATTTGAAGCGGCGTTAAAGAATCATTGCTCCAATTTAAATCTTGCTCATAATATCCAATCTTTATTTGCTCTGAAAAGTGAAACTCTCCAGAAATACTAGCAATATTTCCAACGATTGTTTTTAATAAAGTAGATTTCCCTACTCCATTGAAACCTGTAATGACAAGTTTTTGCCCACCCATTACTGAAAAATTCAACTTTGGTAAGAGAGCGAAGTCGTAACCAACTTCAAGATTATTTACTTCAAGAACTGTCTGAACTGAAATGGGAAGTTCCTGAAAATGAATAGACGGTTTATGAGTAAAACTTGGTGGCGCAATTCTTTCCATACGCTGTAATTGTTTTCTACGACCTTGCGCTATTTTTGAATTCACCCCAGCAATATTTCTACGAATATACTCTTCCGTTTTTTCAATTTTCTTTTGCTGTGCACAATATTGGCGAATATAATCTTTTCGCAAATGCTCCTTTTGTCTTACAAAATCTGAGTATTTGCCGTAATACTTCTTAACTGTTCCGAACTCTACATCACATATGCAAGAAGTTACCTTTTCCAGAAAATCAAAATCATGTGATACGACAATAAACGCTCCTTCAAAATTCATTAAATAATTAGCAAGCCACTCCACATGCTCCTTATCTAGAAAATTCGTCGGTTCATCTAGCAATAAAATATTAGGCTCTTCTAATAAGAGCTTCGCTAAAATTACCTTTGCACGCTGCCCTCCGCTTAATTCACCAATCACACAATTCATCCCAATCACATCAATACCTAAACCGGCTGCCACCTTATTCGTAATACTATCTACTGAATAAAAATCACGAGCCTCGAGCAGTCCTTGAATTTCTGCCGCTTTCAATAGTTGATTTTCATCTCCAGTCATCGCACTTTCTTCATATAACTTGTTCATTCTCTTTTCCATTTCATACAAATCATAAAAGGCTCTCTTTAAATATTGTGAAATGGTATAACCCTCATCAATTTCTGCGTATTGATCAAGATGTCCAATTTGAATATTAGGTTGCCACTTTATGTCTCCCTTATCAGGAATAATTTCCCCCACCAATATTTTCATTAATGTGCTTTTTCCTGCACCATTCTGTCCAACAATTCCCATATGCTCCCCTTTATGCAAATCAAAAGAAGCATTTTCGTATAATACTTTATCTATAAAACTATGTGATAAACTTTCCACTTTAAGTAAACTCATTTTTATTCCTCTTTTCCTGAAATTAAAAAAAGCAGAGAGATAGCGTCATTCGACACTAGCCCTCTGCTTCGTGGTTTTTCCTATACTACTCCAATTTATAGTAAAGACTCATCGGAATAATATACACAAAGGGCCATAGACAAAGCATTGTCTATGGCCCCTTAATCTATTTTATACACCAGCTGAAAAACCATAACGAAATAAGCATAGATAAACTATACTTTTTTAGAAAAGTTATTCAGCCGATGAATATAGGGGATTTATGCCCCTTGATTAAGCTCCGTACAACGCTTCACCGTATACATTTGTGCGGAGCAAAGTTTTCTAATGAGTTTTACAAATTTTATATAAAGCATATTATGCACCTTCCTTAATACTTAAAAAGGATTTTAGCATACGGTTTTACGAAGCGTCAACATTACTTCCGAATCTTTCAACTACTTGTTTTCAAAATATTGCTTCTGAAACATACACATTCTTATTGCATTATGATAGTTACCATCAACGAAAAACTCATCGATAAGCTCACCTTCTACCATAAACCCAACTTTTTTATAAACATGTACTGCCTTTTCATTTTCCTTATCCACAACTAAATAAATCTTATGCATATTTAGTACGGAAAAAGCGTAATCCATTGCTAAACGCGTCGCATCCACTGCATAACCATATCCTTGATAATTCGGATCAATAATGATTTGGAATTCTGTTCTACGGTGAATATAATCGATTTCTACTAACTCAACTAATCCAACCATTTCATTGTCTTTCTCAACGATAAATCGGCGTTCGCTTTGATCATGTATATGTTTATCATATAAGTCTTGCAGCTCCACAAATGCCTCATACGGCTCTTCAAACCAATACGACATAATATGCGCATTATTATTCAGTTCGTGTACAAACTTTAAATCTTCTCGTTCTAATGGACGTAACTTCAATTCCTGATTCATTCCTATAACCTCCAAGTAAAAGAAACCTCTTCACTTAATTTCTCAATTTTTTTCGATTTCAAACGCCCTAATTTCATTGTAAACTTTCAAGCAACTTGAAGGTCAAGATGTAACAATATTATGCCGAAATTTATAACCAATTAATAAAAAATGTAGGTATTTACAGTAACTTAACGAAAAAAGAACAGTCTTTTTGCTTTCCAAAAAGCTCAGTAAGATAAAATAAAATTATAAATATATCATCGCTAAAAATTAAGAAAAGGAGATGAACCTATGAGAATA